>JBATIW010000286.1:0-10408 GCA_049668005.1 Maribacter sp. | reverse complement strand
GGATTTGGTAATAGATCCAGCTGCTGAATCGCCCTCGGTAATAAAAAGTGTGCTTTCCAAACGGCGCTCGTTTTTCATATCGCCTAAATGCACACGGCAATCGCGCAGTTTTTTATTGTGTAAACTTGCCTTTTTGGCACGATCCCTAGCCAATTTACGAATGCCAGAAAGCTCTTTTCGTTCTTTTTCGGCCATCATGATCTTACGCTGAAGCATCTCGGCCGTCTCCTGGTTCTTATGCAGGTAATTGTCCAAATACTTACCCACAAAATCGTTGATATAAGTTCGCACTGTTGGGAAATCACCTCCCATATCCGTAGATCCCAATTTGGTCTTGGTCTGACTTTCAAAGACAGGCTCCATCACTTTTATTGCAATTGCCGAAATAATCGACTTTCTAATATCACTAGCTTCATAGTTCTTTCCGTAGAAATCACGAATGGTCCTCACCAATGCTTCACGAAATGCAGCTTGGTGGGTACCGCCTTGGGTAGTATGTTGGCCATTGACGAAAGAATGGTATTCCTCACTGTATTGCGTCTTACTATGCGTAATCGCGACTTCTATATCATCCCCTCTTAAGTGAATGATAGGGTACAAAAGATCCTCAGCATTATTATTGTCCTCCAATAAATCTTTCAATCCGTTTTCTGAGTGGAACTTTTCCCCGTTGAAAACTATCGTTAGCCCAGGATTTAAATAAACATAGTTCTTGAGCATGCGCTCTACATACTCATTTCTATATTTATATTTTTTGAATATAGCTTCATCAGGCGTAAAGGAAACTCTTGTGCCCTTACGTTTTGAAGTCTCTACAGGTCCTTCCTCAGAAACCAAATTACCTTGGTTGAACTCTGCTGTCTTTATTTGATTATCCCTAGAGGATTGTACCTCAAAAAAACTGGACAATGCATTAACGGCTTTTGTACCTACCCCATTCAAACCTACCGATTTTTTAAATGCACGGCTGTCGTACTTTCCACCGGTGTTCATTTTAGAAACTACATCGACCACCTTTCCAAGAGGAATGCCCCGACCATAATCCCTAACTCGTACAATATTGTCTTTAATGGTGATCTCAATGGTTTTACCTGCCCCCATAACGAACTCATCGATACAGTTGTCCAAGGTTTCTTTTAGTAGGATATAAATCCCATCATCAGCCGATGAACCATCACCCAATTTTCCAATATACATACCAGGACGCAAACGAATATGCTCTTTCCAATCGAGTGATCGAATATTATCTTCGGTATATTGGGACTGTGCCATAATGCGTCAGGGTTTATCCCTGCTAATATAAAATTTCAAAGCAAAAATCAAAGCACTTGGCTCGGAAAGTAATCAACAACGAAATTACCAAAATTGTTGATAGTATAGACTCCCAGGCAGAATAAGTTTTAAATATAACTTGCCAACTTCTTGAAATTACATGATTTCAGAATAGTCAACAAAACAAGAATTCCGATAAGCTAATAGGATTAAAATTAGACGTTAAATCTAAAATGCATAACGTCACCGTCTTGGACAACATATTCCTTACCCTCAACCCTCATTTTACCGGCTTCTTTCACTTTGGCCTCACTACCGTACGTTACATAATCATCATAAGCTATAACCTCAGCGCGGATAAACCCTTTCTCAAAATCGGTATGAATTACCCCGGCAGCTTGTGGTGCGGTTGCACCTACTGGAATTGTCCAAGCACGGACTTCTTTGACCCCAGCAGTAAAATAAGTCTCTAGATCAAGTAACTTATAAGCCCCACGAATCAACTTGGCAGAACCAGGCTCGGACAAACCAAGATCTTCCAAGAACATTTGACGCTCTTCATAGGTTTCCAGTTCGGTGATATCAGCCTCTATACCTACGGCAAGAACTACAATCTCTGCCTTTTCATTCGCCACAGCTGCTTTCACTCTTTCTACATATGCATTACCAGAAACAGCTGCTGCTTCATCAACATTACAAACATACATCACGGGTTTATCAGTAATGAACTGCAATGGCTTCACATAATCCCTTTTATCATCTTCATTGAGCTCAATGGCCCTGACCGAAACCCCAGCCTCTAGCCCTCCTTTTATTTTCAACAAAACCGCTTCCTCTTTTTGGGCTTCTTTATTCCCAGTTCTCGCAGTTCTTTTAACCTTTTCAAGCTTCTTATCTACAGTTTCCAAGTCTTTCAACTGCAGTTCCATATCAATGGTTTCTTTATCCCGAATAGGGTCTACCGAACCATCAACATGAACAATATTATCATCGTCAAAGCATCGAAGTACGTGTAAAATAGCGTCCGTTTCCCGGATATTGCCTAAAAATTGATTGCCTAGACCTTCGCCCTTACTTGCCCCTTTTACCAAACCTGCAATGTCAACGATATCAACAGTTGCTGGCAGCACCCTTTCCGGATGAACAAGGGACTCCAACTTTTCCAATCTGGCATCAGGAACATTCACTACCCCGATATTGGGCTCAATCGTGCAAAATGGAAAGTTCGCACTTTGCGCCTTTGCATTTGACAAACAGTTAAACAGCGTTGATTTACCTACATTGGGGAGTCCTACGATTCCTGCTCTCATGCTAAATTATTTAAAAACGCTGCAAATATAGATCTTACCAATGTATATTTATCATAGTTAAGAAAACAAATATCTTATTAACTTTAAATATCAATAAACCATGATAACAAAAGGGCTATGAGCAACTGTAAAATTGGACTACAAGGGATTTTATTTGATGCTAAATCGTCCTATTTAAGAGGACCAGCTCTTGCTCCTCCGCTAATCAGAGAAGCATACAACAGTGAATCCGCAAATTATTTTTCAGAAACAGGAATTGAACTTCGACCGGATATTTGGAATGATAAAGGGGACTATGAAGTAGCTGATTATTTTGAAATCGAAAAAATTACAGCCAGTAACCTTGATCAAAACCAAGCCTTACTTACTTTGGGCGGTGACCATTCGATCACCTATCCAATTCTAAAAGCCGTCACCGATGTTCATGGCCCAGTGAATATCCTCCATATTGATGCCCATAGTGACCTTTATGATAATTTTGAGGGAGATAAATATTCCCATGCCTGCCCTTTTGCCCGGATTATGGAAGAAGAATTGGCGAACCGTTTGGTACAGGTCGGCATCAGAACTTTATCTACCCACCAAAAAGAACAGGCGGGGAAATTTGGAGTTGAAGTCCTAGCGATGAAGGATTTTCATATTGATTCAATACCTGATTTCAATGAACCCCTCTATATATCTCTTGATATAGATGCAATAGACCCTGCGTTTGCCCCCGGGGTATCGCACCACGAACCAGGTGGTTTCAGCACAAGGCAAGTACTTCAAATTATACAAAAAATAGAGGTTCCAATTGTAGGTGCCGATATTGTGGAATTTAATCCCAAAAGGGATATCAATGGGGTCACCGCCATGGTTTGCGCTAAATTCCTAAAAGAAATAGCTGCAAAGATCATAGAAAATAAAGTTTGAATATGTCTAGTCCTCAGGATGCATGAACTTTTGCTTTCCTAAAAGTTCCTCCTCGGTTTCAACATGATCTTCATCTGGCACACAGCAATCGACTGGGCACACAGCAGCGCATTGGGGTTCATCATGAAAACCTTTACATTCTGTACATTTATCCGCTACGATATAGTAAAGTTCATCACTCACCGGTTCTTGTACATCAGCAGCATTGACCGCTTTACCATTCGGTAGGACAACATCACCATCCAGAGCCGTGCCATCACTGTAACGCCATTCATCTGCACCCTCATAAATTGCTGTATTTGGGCACTCAGGTTCACAAGCCCCACAATTTATACATTCATCTGTTATTATAATTGCCATAATTTTCTTTTTCTTTTAAACTGAATTAACTTCAGCATGCTTATTTTTGCCCAAAGGTAAACCCAAATAGATTTCTGTACAACTATTATGACGAACCATAAAGAAAGAGTGAAGGCTTTTATAAAACTCGGAGAATTCTTTAGGGAGTATTGCGAAATCAATAAAAAAGATCACGCAGACATATCAAAACAAGTATGGCATACAAAATTAAATGATGCTGTTATTCTTGCGGGCCATAAAAATGGTTGGTTTAACAAGGAAAATATAATTTACGCCTTAAGCGGTTGGGGGAACTTATTGAACAAAGCAAATCTGGAACAATGGTTATCTAGCTATGATATAACAAAAAACAAACATAAAACCGTGGCGTTGATTATGGCGGGAAACATTCCGTTGGTTGGTTTCCATGATTTTTTGTCCGTTATCCTATCAGGTAATAAAGCAGTTATAAAACTATCTTCAAATGATACCATTTTACTTCCCTTTATAGCAAATTATCTAATTGATGTAGTGCCAACCCTGAAAAATGAAATTGAATTTACTGAAAGTAGATTGGAAAAGTTCGATGCTGTAATTGCCACGGGAAGTGACAATACCTCCCGTTATTTTGAACATTATTTTGGACACAAACCTAATGTAATACGCAAAAACCGGAACTCTGTTGCCATAATTACGGGAAAAGAATCCAAAGAACAGTTAATGGACTTGGGCGAGGATATTTTTAGGTACTATGGCCTAGGCTGTAGAAACGTATCAAAAGTCTTTGTACCCCAAGGATATGAATTTGATAATTTTTTTGAGGCCATATTCGATTATAATCCCATTATTAATCAGGCAAAATACGCGAACAATTACGATTACAACAAAGCTGTTTACCTAATGAGTGAGTTTAAAATCTTGGAAAACGGTTTTTTAATGCTCAAAAATGATGAAAGCTACGCTTCACCTATCGCAACTCTGTTCTATGAAGAATACAGTTCCTTACATAAATTAAAACAACGGCTTTTAACAGATAGTGGGAAAATACAGTGTGTAGTCGCAAATGGTATTCTTGAAGATGAAATTAAATTCGGTCAAACGCAAGAACCAAGTTTAGCCGATTATGCGGATGGTGTTGATACTGTTGAATTCCTGTTAAAAACATAGTACAATAATTAATGAAATCATACCCATATTTTCCTTTTTATTCATGACCTTTGCGGTCTAAATTTCAATAGAAAATGAAGAAACATAATTTTAGTGCGGGTCCTTGTATTTTACCGCAAGAAGTATTGTTAAAAGCCTCAGAGGCTATAATGGATTTTAATGGCTCTGGCCTTTCGCTTATTGAAGTTTCCCATAGGGGTAAAGATTTTGTTGAGGTAATGGAGAAGGCCCGATCACTTGCCCTAGAGCTTCTTGGTCTTGAGGGTAAGGGTTATAAGGCCTTGTTTTTACAAGGTGGCGCGAGTCTTGAATTCCTAATGGTCGCGTATAATTTATTGGAAACCAAAGCTGGATATTTGAATACGGGAACATGGAGTGATAAAGCAATAAAAGAAGCCCGCCTCTTTGGTGAAATCATTGAAGTAGGTTCATCCAAAGATGAAAACTTCAATTATATTCCTAAAGGTTATACGGTGCCCCAAGGTTTGGATTATCTTCATCTAACATCAAACAATACTATTTTTGGAACCCAGCTGAAAAAATTTCCAAAGGTAGATGATACTTTGGTCTGTGATATGAGTTCAGATATATTCTCTAGACAATTGGATTTCACACAATTTGATTTGATTTATGCAGGGGCCCAAAAGAATATGGGACCAGCTGGGACAACGCTTGTTATTGTAAAAGAAGATATATTGGGCAAGGTATCTAGAAAGATCCCTTCAATGTTAGATTACAAAGTACATATCAGTAAGGATAGTATGTTCAATACACCCTCTGTTTTTGCGGTATATACCTCTTGGCTGACCCTGGAATGGCTAAAAAATTTAGGAGGAATAGCAGCTATTGAAGAAATAAATCAGAAGAAAGCCCAGCTCTTATACTCGGAAATAGATTTGAATCCAGTTTTTGATGGATTTGCTAAGAAAGAAGACCGTTCAAACATGAATGCCACTTTCAACTTAACAGATGATAGATTGCGGGACACATTCGATGGCATGTGGAAAGAGGCAGGTATTAGCGGACTAAACGGACATCGCTCTGTGGGAGGATACAGAGCATCTATGTACAATGCCCTACCCCTTGATAGTGTTGGTGTTTTAGTGGATATAATGAGTGAAATGGAAAGAAAAGGTTAATCGATTTATCATGAAAATATTAGCAAACGACGGCATATCAAAAAGAGGGATAATTGATCTTGAAGCAGCAGGCTTTGAAGTCATTACAACAACAGTAGCCCAGGATCAATTAGTAAACTACATCAATGAGAATAAAGTTATAGGCTTATTGGTTCGTAGCGCAACCCAAGTGCGTAAGGATATCATCGACAATTGTCCATCACTAAAACTTATCGGTCGTGGTGGCGTTGGTATGGATAATATTGATGTGGCCTATGCTAAGGAGAAAGGATTGCATGTTATTAATACACCAGCCGCTTCTTCAGAATCTGTAGCAGAACTGGTTTTCGCCCACTTATTCGGTGGCGTTCGATTTTTATATGATGCCAATAGAAATATGCCTTTAGAGGGGGATAGTAAATTCAAGCAACTCAAAAAAGCGTACGCAGGCGGATCAGAACTCAGAGGAAAGACCTTAGGTGTGATTGGTTTTGGCAGAATTGGTCGGGCAACCGCCAAGATAGCTTTGGGCATAGGTATGAAAGTCATTTACTCTGACCCTTTTATTGATAAAGCTTCCGTTATGGTCGACTTTTATGACGGCCAATCGTTATCTTTTGATTTTAAGAGTGTCTCCAAAGCCGAACTTTTGCAAAATGCAGATTTCATCTCGCTTCATGTACCAGCACAAAAAGGTTACGTAATCGGTAATGATGAATTTAACATCATGAAAGATGGGGTCGGTATTGTTAATGCTGCACGGGGCGGCGTAATTGATGAGGTAGCATTGGTTGGTGCATTGGAAAAAGGTAAGGTATCTTTCGCGGGCCTTGACGTTTATGAATCTGAACCCAAACCTGAATTAAAGATCCTGATGCATCCACAGATATCCTTATCCCCTCATATAGGGGCCGCAACAGGTGAAGCACAGGACAGAATTGGGAGCGAATTGGCTTCCCAGATTATTTCTCTTTTGAAATAATATTATGTTTCCCATATTTAAAATACTGGAACACTTTTTGTACATTACAAGACTGAACATTAAATTAACTATAACATGTCTGGATTATTAGATTTACTAAACAGCCCAATGGGCAAACAACTAATTAATGGTGTAGCTGGCCAAACTGGTCAACCTGAAAACAAAACCGCTGATGTACTGAGTATGGCAATGCCATTGCTTTTAGGAGCCATGAAAAAAAATGTATCCTCGCCTCAAGGCGCAGAAGGATTAATGAGTGCCCTTTCTTCCAAACACGACGGAAGTATTTTGGATAATCTTGGTGGATTGTTCGGGGGTGGCGTTGATGATTCCGTAATGAAAGATGGCGCAGGAATCCTAGGCCATGTTTTCGGTGGAAAACAACCGCAGGTGGAAAATGCGTTAAGTCAAAAATCAGGAATGGATACAGGTTCTATCGCCAACATTCTAAAAATTGCAGCTCCTATTGTAATGGGATTCTTAGGAAAACAAAAGGCCCAAAGCAATGTTAGCGATGCCAACGGATTGAACAGTTTGTTGGGCAGTATGCTCGGGGGTCAACCACAACAAAACCAAAGTTTGATTACCACTTTGTTAGACGCTGATGGCGATGGTAGTATTCTTGACGATGTTGCCGGAATGGTAATGGGTGGTGGTAAAAAGAAGAGTGGTATTGGTGGATTACTCGGAGGTCTTTTCGGAAAATAAGATAGGAAAACCATACTATAAATAAAAAAGCCGCCCTGACAGAATTTTCAGGGCGGCTTTTTTTGTACCTTTCTATTGATAGTTCCAATAAAGTCAAACATTATATTCACTGATTATTGGGATAAATTCATCAAAAAAAAGCTATAGAAATGAAAAATATGATTTTAAAAACTTGTGGCCTATTGGTCACCCTAGTTTTAGTAGCAAGTGGCTGTGGTAGCTCCAAACAACAGGTTACTATTTCTGATGAAGAAAAAACGGCTTTCAAACAACAGGCTGGTGATACCATTAATATTGCTAGCGACAAAACAGAATATGAAATAATAATAATCGAACCTGGTTTTAATTATTGGCTCAGAAGTATCGCCCAACCAGAAGGTTACTACTCACAGTCCTACATGGAAAACCGGAACAATTTATATGTTCTTGAATGGAACCGGCGTGTAATGCAACCACAGCAGTATAGTCCCGATTTATACGAATTACAAATAGATTATGCTCCAAATATTGATTATGGGTATGAAGTAAACTATAAACTCTATAATTATTTTATTTATTTTCAACGTAAGTACAACCAGCGTTTAGGACCTTTCATCCCTCGGATTTAAAAAGTATATTTGCCGCTTATTATTAGCTTATATGGAGAAATTAAAGCAGCGCTGGGGTGTTGAATCCAATTTTCAGATACTAGTTATTTTTGTAGTATTTGCGGTCACAGGTTCTGTAGCGACAAAGGTAGCTGCCCCTGTAACTGAATTGATCGGTCTTGACAAGGAAACCACAAACGCATGGCTTTATTGGATAATTCGTATTCTTCTCATCTTTCCAATTTATCAGGTTTTATTGGTAGCTTTCGGATGGCTCTTTGGCCAATTCAGGTTTTTTTGGAATTTTGAAAAGAAAATGCTATGGCGATTAGGCTTAGGTTTTCTCTTCAAATAAATTACACTTTTCTTAACAGTACTTATACTCATTTAATGGCTAACTTTGAATTATGAATTTGTTTCGCAATCAAAATTTCATATTCATACTCTGCCTACTACTAGTGAGCTTTTTATTGGTTCCATCTATAGTCAAAATGGCACATGCGATCATTGACCATGAACATTTGGAATGTAAAGCAGTTGGTCAATTGCATATACATGAAGTTGAATTGGATTGCGACTTTCATGATTTCAACTTGTCTCCTCAGCTTCATTCAACATTAGTTGAAGTACCAAAGCCCTTAATCATCCATATTTCAAATACTATTTCATCACAATATACTTTTTTAAGCAAATACCAACAACTTCATTTTGCCCTAAGGGGTCCTCCTCAAGCATCATAATTTATTCGATTTAATTATTTTATAAATTTTAATCAAATATTATGAAGCGTTTAATTCAATTAATGATTATCGCATTGCCTTTACATATCGGCCTTGCACAAAATATAATTTCGGGGACCGTTAAGAATGCAGATACTGGGACTCCCCTTGAACAAGTAACCGTATTCTTTCCAGAAATGGAAAAGGGTACCGCAACAAATGAAATGGGCAAATACGAACTCAGGGATATACCTAGCGGAAGTTCTATTATTGTTTTTTCATTCATCGGTTACGAAACTTTTTCAAAGACCATAACTATAAACATTGGAACAAATGCACTTGATGTCACGTTGATCCGAAGTGCTATTGAAATGGAGGAGGTGATCGTATCGACCCCTTTTCATAAACTGCAGAGTGAAAATGTTATGAAAGTGGAACGCGCCAATATGAAAGAACTCAAAACAATGGGAGCTATTACACTTTCTGACGGAATTACAGAAATTGCAGGCGTTGAAAGCGTATCAACAGGTGTCGGCATTGGCAAGCCGGTTATTAGAGGATTAAGTGCCAATAGAGTTTTGGTTTATACCCAAGGTGTTCGGATGGAAAATCAGCAATTTGGTGATGAGCATGGGTTGGGAATCAACGGTGCAGGGATAGAAAGTGTTGAAGTAATAAAAGGACCTGCCTCCCTACTCTATGGTTCAGATGCCATGGGTGGTGTGCTCTATTTCAATCCAGAAAAATTTGCTGAAACCAATGACACTAATGGTGATTTAAATTTACAATATTTCACTAATACGCAAGGATTAAGTGCAGATGCAGGGTTAAAATCTTCAGGAGAAAAATTAAAATTCCTTGTACGAGGAAGTTATACTTCACACATTGATTATAAGACTGGTAATGAGGAAAGATTAACCAATTCGCGCTTTAATGAGCTTGATTTTAAAACCGGTGTAGGCTACCAATCCACTAAATTTAAAACTGAGTTAAGGTATAATTTTACTACATCTGAATTTGGCATCCCTGAGGAAATCGGAGAACAAACCAAAACACGTTCACCCGAATTACCCAATCAAGAAATCAACAATCATATTCTAAGCTCAAAAACCAAAATGTTCTTTGAAAATTCAAGCTTGGAAGGCACCTTTGGTTATGTGTTCAACAATCGTAAGGAATTTGAGGACGACCAGAGTAATGCGGCCTTGGAAATGCATTTAGCTACATTTAATTACAATTTGCAATATGAAATGCCCAAATGGGGTAAACTTGAGACCATCATAGGACTACAAGG
>JBATIW010000285.1:0-3727 GCA_049668005.1 Maribacter sp. | reverse complement strand
CTATTGAAGTACTTACTAAATTAGGATATGAAGTCCAGCTCTTTTATGCAGAAAGCGGAAGAACCTATCTTTCAAAAGGATTTTTGAAACAAGCGCAAAAGTTGGCTATTGAAAATATAGAACAATTGAGACTATTTGTAGAACAGAATATACCGTTACTGGGATTGGAACCCTCAGCGGTACTCTCATTCAGGGATGAATATAAAAGATTGGCTCCGAATTCCGATGCGATTGATGCCATTGCCAGCAACTCCTTTCTAATTGAGGAATTTTTGGCCAAGGAAATAGAAGCGGGGGTTGTTACATCGGATAAGTTCACAAAAGAGGCAAGAACAATCAAAATACATAACCATTGCCATCAAAAGGCCTTGTCAAACCAAAAGGTAACTTTTGATATGCTCAATCTTCCAGAGAATTATTCAGTTTCCATCATTAGTTCTGGGTGTTGCGGAATGGCGGGATCTTTTGGTTATGAAAAGGAGCATTATGATATTAGTATGCAGATTGGGGAACTAAAGTTGTTCCCTGCGGTGCGAAAAAGTGGAGCCGATGTAATCATTGCCGCTAATGGCACTAGCTGTAGACATCAAATAAAAGATGGGACTGGCCGAAATGCATTACATCCTATTTCAATTTTAAAAAATGCATTGTTAGATTGATTTTTGTATGTATCAATTAACATTTACCTTTGGCCCTAAGAAATTAATAGACAAAGAATGGCAGGGAATACTTTTGGGAACCTTTTTAAGTTATCCACTTTCGGAGAATCACATGGTGTTGCAATAGGCGGCGTTTTGGACGGATGCCCACCGGGCATAGCATTGGACTTAGAGGCTATTCAAAATGAACTAAATCGACGAAAACCAGGTCAATCTGCTATAGTTACCCAACGCAAAGAGCCCGATACTGTAGAATTTTTTTCAGGGATCTTTGAAGGTAAGACTTCAGGTACTCCTATTGGTTTCGCAATTCACAATACCAATCAAAAGCCTGGGGATTACTCACATATTAAAGATTCTTACAGACCCTCGCATGCCGATTATGTCTATGACCAAAAATATGGGGTTCGGGATTATCGCGGAGGTGGAAGAAGTTCAGCCCGGGAAACCGCAAGTAGGGTAGTGGCCGGCGCAATTGCCAAACAATTTCTTTCCAATATAAAAATAAACGCTTTTGTTTCGCAAGTAGGGGATTTAAAGCTGGCTAAAGATTACAAAGACTTGGATTTTGCTTTGATTGAGTCCAACCCTGTACGTTGCCCAGACCCGGATACTGCTTCTAAAATGGAGGACTATATCAAAGAAGTTCGCAAAGAAGGCGATACCATAGGCGGAATTATAACCTGCGTAATCCAGAATGCACCTATTGGCTTGGGAGAACCTGTTTTTGATAAACTGCATGCCGAATTAGGTAAGGCTATGTTATCTATCAATGCAGTAAAAGGTTTTGAATATGGAAGTGGTTTCGAGGGGATAAAAATGAAAGGGAGTGAACATAACGATCAGTACAACCCAGACGGAAGTACCAAAACGAACTATAGTGGTGGCGTACAAGGAGGAATTAGCAATGGAATGGATATTTATTTCAATGTTGCTTTTAAACCCGTGGCTACTGTGATTCAAGCCTATGACACCATAGATAAGGACGGCAATAAGGTGACTACCAAAGGAAAAGGGCGTCACGACCCCTGCGTGGTACCGAGAGCGGTACCAATTGTCGAAGCCATGGCCGCTTTGGTCCTAGCAGACTTCACATTATTACATCGCACTATAAATTTATAGTCCACTATTCTACTTTTCACTACAAAGTGGTATATTAACCCAATAATCAAACAAAGTTTTATGAAAAAGTTAGACTTGCATTGGCAAATCTTGATTGGAATGGTTTTGGGTATTTTGTTCGGTTTTGCAATGACCCAGATAAGTTGGGGAAGGGATTTCGTTTCAGATTGGATTCAACCCATCGGTAATATTTTCGTAAAACTATTGAAGCTTATCGCTATTCCTTTGATTCTAGCTTCATTGATTAAAGGTATTTCGGATCTAAAGGATATCTCCAAATTTCGGAATATTGGATTGCGTACCATTGTAATTTATGTTTGTACTACCATTGTTGCAATCACTATTGGCTTGGTATTGGTCAATATCATGCAGCCTGGTGAAGGTATTGGGCAGGAAACCATCGATAAATTAACGGCAACCTATGCCAATGACAGTGGTGTCACATCAAAAATAGAAGAGGCATCAAGACAGAAGGAAGCTGGACCTTTGAGTTTTTTGGAAGATATGGTACCCGATAATGCCATCATGGCATTGAGCGACAATAAGTTAATGTTGCAGGTTATTTTCTTCACTATTTTTATGGGTATATCAATGCTTTTAATTGGGGAGAAAAAAGCAAAACCGCTTAAAAAGTTCTTTGATGCACTCAATTATGTAGTTTTGAAAATGGTGGATCTGATAATGCTTACAGCACCTGTAGCTGTTTTTGCCTTATTGGCAAGTGTAGTGGTTTCTTCAAGTGACCCCGACTTATTATTGGCACTATTGAAATATGCGGGAGTAGTAGTTCTTGGACTCTTCTTGATGATAGTTTTCTATACGATAATTGTCTCGACGTACACTAAAAAGAACCCATTCTGGTTCTTAAAGGAAATTAGTCCAGCGCAATTATTAGCATTCTCTACCAGTTCCAGTGCTGCGACTTTACCGGTAACAATGGAACGCGTTGAAGAACATATTGGGGTTGATAAAGAAGTTTCCAGTTTTGTTTTGCCAGTAGGTGCTACCATCAATATGGATGGTACTAGTCTTTATCAAGGCGTAGCTGCTGTTTTTATTGCCCAAGCGTTGGATTTTGACCTTACTTTGGGAGCGCAACTTACTATAGTTTTAACCGCACTTTTGGCATCAATCGGATCTGCAGCCGTTCCTGGAGCAGGTATGGTAATGCTGGTCATTGTGCTCGAATCCATTGGATTCCCAGCAGATAAATTAGCTATTGGTTTGGCCTTGATATTCGCAGTTGACAGGCCATTGGATATGTGCAGGACAATTATAAACGTCACCGGGGATGCAATGGTCGCCATGGTGGTTGCCAAGTCCGTTGGTAAATTGGGAGAGCCTCGTATAGAAAATTGGGATGACCATTTGGATGAAGTAAAGTAGAACCATAAAATTACAGCAAATGAATATCTGTTTTTTAATGTACCCTTGGGAAGAAATCGATGCTGAGAACGACACTAGTTTAGCATTGATTCATGAATGTGTAAAGCGTAAACACGGAGTGGCCATATGTAGTCCGGCCAATTTAACAATACGTAATAGTGTTACTAATGCTTTCTGTACTGTTATTAACAAGATGGATAAGGTTTCCAGTAGTTTGAAATCCTTTTACAAACAGGCTAGTCTCCGGGAAGAAATGTTGCCATTGGCAGGGTTCGATGTAATCTTTATGCGTGCCAATCCACCTTTGGACCCTATAATGCTGAACTTTTTAGATTCAGTTAAGGACGATGTTTTTATAATGAATTCATTACAAGGTATTCGTGAAGCCAATAATAAATTATATACAGCTGCTTTTGGTGATTCACATAGCAATATTATTCCTGCTACACATGTTTCAAAAAACAAGAATTATTTGCTTCGGCAAATCAAGGAATCCACAGCTGATAAAATGATATTAAAGCCTTTGAATGGCTTTGGTGGCTCCGGGGTTATCCTTATTG
>JBATIW010000284.1:0-3949 GCA_049668005.1 Maribacter sp. | reverse complement strand
AGAAGCATAGTCGACAATGATTTCGAATGATGCAGGTACCACTACAGTTGTTGTCTCTGAATTTTTAATTGTTCCCGGACAAGTTCCCCCACCTTGGGTAACCTCTACGTAATAATCGCCATCCTGGGATACATTAATACTATTGTTGGTTTCCCCAGAAAGTTCAGTTCCGTTTCTAAACCATTTGAAAGTTGGTGAAATTGCCGTAGTGCTAACACTAATCGTTTCGTTCTGGGCTGGTAGTAAAACTATGTTCGGAGCATTGTCTAAAGTAACGGTAAAACTATCCGCATTTGACATTGCAATAGGGGCGGACAATTCGTTACAGATGCTATTTGATGATATTTCAATCTGATAATCACCCTCAAATCCTGGGACATTTGCATCTACAGTATAAGACGACAAGGTTGCAGATGGGATTTCGACACCATCCTTAAACCATCTATAATTCCATGAAGGATCGGTTGTGTTAATGTTCAAGGTTTCGGTTTCTCCCGCACATAAAACGGTTTTAGTTGGCGGGTTGATGAATATTCCTTCACCACCACCACCTATAGTTACATCCACAATATTCGAATCTGTGTTTGCAGAACCCGAACATGTTGGCCCATAATCTATTAAGGCGAAGTACATACCAGAAGCAGTTACGTTAAGGGTATGACCTGTTTCGCCACTTATTTCCGTACTACTCATGTACCAGATATATTGATATGTTTCAGGATTGGGGACATTATCGACGATAAGGGTAATGGGCCCTGTTGCACAAATTGTACCTGGAGCAATACCGCTGCCGTCATCACTTATATTGATATTAGAAGTAACATCCAAGTAGTACATGTTGTAAGCTGCAGACGCATCACTTGTACTTGCGGGGTCCGTTGACCGGACTCTCATTGTATACCCTTGGCCTCTAGTATCGGTCGGAATGGCAAATTCAATATCGAATTCTTTGGAGCTATTTCCATTTTGATCACCTACCGTGACAAGTTCTACGGCATTGGTAAAATCTCCGGTAGCGTCTGACAATTCCAATATAAATTCGTTAGAACTATTGGCATTACCTGCCCATGATATCTTTGCATAGTATTCATTGAATCCGCCTACGCCAGCACAAATTGCTGTCCAAGGAGAATTACCGGCTAAATTAGGGTTGTCTGCGGGTTCTGGTGCATTAACCAGGATTTGAGCAGAAAGAGGAGCAAGAGCCAACAGCGAAAAAGCCACTAGGAACATCTGGAGGCGGAACTTTGATGTACGTTTCATAAGTAGTTACAGTTTTTGTTCAACGTGTTTTGCTGTTTGATTTGGGTTTGAATTTGTTTTGGTTTTGGCGGTTAAATGAGTTTAATCACGTCTTCGCGGATCTTTCAAAACTATTCAAGAACAAATATGTTATTTAATTACTCGGTGGGAAACTTATTGTTGTAGCGTATCGCAAATATGTTGTGAAACCGTCTTATTTGTATGCTAGGGCATTTGATGGCCTGCAATAGCTGCATTTTTCCTACCTTTGCACTTCCAAAAAAAAGTCAAATGAGTGAAGCTCCTAAATCATTGAATTTCTTAGAACATATCGTTGAGGAAGACCTTAAAAATGGCTTTTCAAAAGAACAATTGCGTTTTCGCTTTCCACCAGAGCCTAATGGTTATTTACACATTGGTCATGCCAGCTCAATTTGCCTGAATTTTGGCTTGGGATTACGTTATAATGCTCCTGTAAACCTTAGGTTTGATGACACCAATCCGGTAAAGGAAGAACAGGAATTTGTAGATGCTATTAAACGAGACGTGCAGTGGCTAGGATATAAATGGGATACCGAACGGTATGCTTCAGATTATTTTCAACAATTGTACGATTGGGCCGTGCTTCTAATTAAAAAGGGGAAGGCATATGTAGATAGCCAATCTTCCGAAGAAATGGCTTCCCAAAAAGGAAGCCCGACCGAAGCTGGGACCAATAGTCCTTTCCGAGAAAGGTCCGTCGAAGAAAATATGCAATTGTTCGAGGCTATGAAGCGCGGTGAATTTAAGGAAGGCACGCATGTACTTCGCGCAAAAATAGACATGGGTTCTTCGAATATGTTGATGCGGGATCCTATCATGTATAGAGTACTACACAAGGCGCACCATAGAACAAAAACCGATTGGTGTATTTATCCAATGTATGACTGGACCCACGGTGAAAGCGACTATATAGAACAGGTATCCCATTCCTTATGTACCTTGGAATTTGCAATGCATCGTGAATTGTATGATTGGTTTTTGGATCAAGTGTATGATGATAAAAAGGTAAGACCGAAGCAACGGGAATTTGCCAGAAGAAATTTAAGCCATACTGTAGTTAGCAAACGTAAGCTCTTGAAATTGGTGGAGGAAGGTATTGTGAATGGATGGGATGATCCCCGTATGCCTACAATTTCGGGTCTACGAAGAAGAGGGTATACGCCTGAGTCAATTATAAATTTCGCTGAGACTATAGGAATTGCCAAACGTGAGAATTTAATAGATGTTTCTTTATTGGAGTTTCATTTACGGGAGCATTTGAACAAGGTTGCACCTAGGGTAATGGGTGTCTTAGACCCAGTTAAGCTGGTTATCACAAATTATCCTGAAGGGGAAGAAGAATGGTTAGAGGCTGAGAATAATCCTGAAGACGAATCTGCTGGCACTAGACAAATTCCTTTTTCCAAGGAAATTTACATTGAAAGGAATGACTTTAAGGAAGAGGCCAATCGTAAATTCTTTCGATTGAAACTTGGCGGGGAAGTACGTTTGAAGAATGCCTACATTATAAGGGCTGAAAGTTGTACAAAGGATGCCGAAGGTGACATTACGGAGATTCAGTGTACCTATGATACAGAAAGTAAAAGCGGAAGTGGTACAGAGGAAAGCTTGCGTAAAGTGAAGGGAACGTTACATTGGGTTTCTGTGAAACACGCTTTGGAGGCTGAAATTCGAATTTATGATCGTTTGTTCTTGGATGAAAGCCCGGATACACATAAAGATAAGGATTTCATGGAATTTATAAATCCGGACTCGTTGAAAGTAATAAAAGGGTATTTGGAACCAAGTTTAAAAAATTCCAAAATTGAAGATAGGGTACAATTCCAAAGATTGGGATATTTTTGTGTGGATCCCGATAGTACTGCCGAAAAACTGGTTTTTAATAAAACTGTTGGATTGAGGGATACTTGGGCCAAAATCCAACAAAATAATTAAGATTGATATTTCCTATCGTTTAAAATATATCAATCGGTATTATCTATAAAAAACTCTTGGTTTTAAGAGGATTTAAGAAGTTTTCTTTTGCGAGCAATGTATTGCATAGCCCCCTTTGTATTATGCTTGTTAATGGTCTTTAAGCTAAGAAATGTTAAGAAAAAATAGATTTCAGGAATAAAGCGGCTTATTTTTTTATGGAATATAAAATCCCTCTTAATTTTCACTAAGAGGGATTTTTGTTTTAATTAGTAAAGAGCCAATTACTTTTTCGGATTCTGCTTTTTCATTTCTTCCCCGATCATATTACTTGCCGTAAAGGAGGCGACCATATTATTAAGCATATCACTACCTGCTTGTGGAGAGTTAGGCAGCAAGATCAAATTTGTATTGGTTTCCTCGCCTATAGATTGTAAGGTATCATAGTGTTGGGTAACAACGATTAAGGCAGAAGCTTCCTGTGAATTTATTCCTACCTTATTCAAAACTTCAACAGATTCTTCAAGACCCCTTGCAATTTCACGACGCTGATCTGCAATACCCTGTCCTTGCAATCTTTTGCTCTCAGCTTCAGCTTTGGCTTTTTCCACTATGAGGATACGAGCAGCATCACCTTCAAACTGGGCAGCTATCTTTTCACGCTCTGAAGCGTTGATTCGGTTCATGGCTTCTTTTACCTGTGCATCCGGATCAATATCGGTAACAAGGGTTTTTATGATGTCATACCCAT
>JBATIW010000283.1:0-2347 GCA_049668005.1 Maribacter sp. | reverse complement strand
AGCCTTTAATCTTCCAAACATTGGTGACCAGGCCTATGTAGAATACAAAATTGAATTTGTAACCTCTGGAGGGTCCACTCCGGTTGTTGTTCCTAAATTTTTTATGAATTTTAATGATATTGATGGGGGAGCAAATTATGGAGAGCAAAACTGGGTAGATAATCCCTCTTCCTATACTATTGATAATCCTACGGAATTAACAATCACACATGATGGTTCCTGGGTAATTGCAACTGCAGGATTTGTAGATCATCCCGGATCTAGCAATGTTGATCCTGAAGTAAATCTTAGCGTGAGTTACAATTCCAAATCGGAGATGTCCTTACGGGTAGGCGCTGTAGCCAGAGTACCTGGGGCTTCTGCCGGAGGCAGACAGCACAGTATCGAGTTTAATTGCGTTACCAATTTTGTCAGCCCAGAGACCTATGGAATGGACAATGATTCAGACGGCATTGCGAATCACCAAGATCTGGATAGCGATAATGACGGTATATACGATGCCGTGGAAGCAGGTCATAACCGGCCACACACCAATGGCGTTGTCAATGGAACCTATGGTGCTAACGGATTGGTGAATATCGTTGAGACAGTGGCTGAGAGTGGAATTATTAACTATGCAATCAACGATACTGACGGTACGGATCCACCAGACTTTTTGGATACTGATAGTGATGACGACGGCTGTAGTGACGCTAATGAGGCCTACAATGACCCAAATGCCGATGCAGGGGATAATGAATATTACGATACTGGGAATCCTCCTACCACCGATAGTCAGGGTAGGGTAACTGCAGCTACTTATCCAATTCCAGCAGACATAGATTCCAATAGCACTCCGGATCATATAGAAGCGGATGCCGCTCCTTTGATAACAACACAGCCCGTAGATACTATGGTTTGCCCAGGGTGTGATACGACAATAACGGTCGTAGCTTCGAATACGGACACCTATCAATGGCAAATTTATAATGGTTCAATTTGGGTCGATTTAACTGATTCTGGCATTCATAATGGTACTACAACTGGCATTTTGACCATTACTAATGCGACAACCTCGGATGATGGAAATCAATACCGGGTGATAGTATCAAATACCATGTATATATGTACCACGGAAACATCCAATATTGTAACACTTTCGGTTCGGGTAAATACGGTAATTACCAACCGGAGAATAACCTATCGAGCAAACAAAAACTAAGGAATATTTTGATTAAAAAAAAAGGCATGAATAAAGAAAAATCCTACTTATATGTCCTTGGAATGTCTTGCTATAATGAAGCTGATCGACCAACGAATAAGCAAAAAAACCATGTATTTCATCGAGGATAACCTCAATAATTAAGACGTATACAGTAGAAATTCATACTTACACAACAATTATTTTCCTATGGTACCTATACCGTTAATTTTGTAAAGTGTAATTATTATGTTTCGAGGAAAAGAGAAAATCGAATCAAATTAAACAAACCCAAACTATGAATAACTTAACCAACTTTTCAGTGTTTTTAGGAAGTAAAAACCAGGATGGCCAATTAAGAACCCATACTTTTATTTCAGGACTCCATTTAAACCTAAACGGAGATTCAATCCAATATCATATTTAATTAAGTTATTCAAAGCATTATGGTTATGTAAATATTGAATTTACTGGCCCAAATGAAACCAACTAGATAAAGAGCTTTGAACACCGAACCATTATAAGTACAGACGTTGTCATGAATAAAATGATTCTAATACTAATTTTTCTCCTGTTTACCGGGTTTGCCTTTGCGCAAACTACGGTAAATCTAGAAGATCAATGTAATTGTGAGGTCCTAAGTGGAACCGCTGTTACTGCTCCAGGAATGGTAACTCCTGCTGGGGCCGATACGGGGGATGTCTATGTTAATACCAATACGGGTACCATTTATTTTTGGGATGGCGATTCTTGGGAATTAACGGCATCTGATGATCAGCAACTACAAAACTTTAGTTTTAACTCCGGAACCAATATGCTTTCGTTGGATATTGAAGATGGTAATTCTGTAAGCGTAGACTTATCCTCTTTGAATAATATTGGAACAGATGACCAGGACGCTACAGAAGTTAACCTTAACGGTCCAATAGATGTAGATGGCGATGGCAATGATGAGACTACAGTGCAGGATGCAATAGCCGATTTAGCTGCAATTACCGAAACTGTAACGAATGTAGTGGACAACAATGATGGTACCATTACCTATACAAACGAAGATGGTACAGCACAAACAATAAATAAATCAGACTTAACAGATAATCTTGATGGTACCTATACCTTTGACAACGGGGATGGCACACCAATTACTTTTGTTGGTACTGATGACCA
>JBATIW010000282.1:0-3695 GCA_049668005.1 Maribacter sp. | reverse complement strand
ATACTATCCAGAGCCCAGAAAAAAATAAAGCCTAGCCAGTATTCTGCAATTCGAAATCGCACTAATAATAAAGGCCACAAAAATGGTGGCCTTTATTTAACTTAAAATATTAATTCTATTATTTGAGCGTAAAACTTAACCTAGCAAATAAGAATCTACCGCCTATTCCAAATTGTTGTGCTCTACGGGACCAATCAAAACGTCCGGAGCTTCGGTTACCGAATGCCTCTCCTGCCCTATCTGGATAAACATCCAACAAATTGTTCGCGCCTACGGTAAGGGTCAGCGCATCGGAAGCCTTATAACCAATTGATAAATCCGTTACCAACTTGGTTCCAAAAACTTGTTGGTTTGCAACAGTAGTAGTAGCCTCGGTAACTTCACCAAAATAAACATTTCTTAAAAAGAAATTTAATTTGTCCATATTCAACATATGGGATAAAATAAATTTAGTTCTTGGAACAGCTTCTTCAAGATAAACCCTACTATCTTCTGGGAAATAGGTGCCCACCAAGCCAGCATCTTCCAATACTTGTGAGGCATTAATGTCTCCAACTTGTTTAGTTTTAGACAAGGTAGCTGAAAAGGTGTTTTTTAATCTTGCACTATTAGCTACTGCAAGATCCCAAGTTACAACCGCATCAATTCCTTTTGATTCGGTATCAATGGCATTGGCAAAAAAGGATGCCGCAGAAGCGTTTGCCTGTAACAATAAATTATCCAACTCTGTTCCTGTACCTGGCCCTGAAAACTGCCCTGTATAAACAACTCTATCATCTATACCAACAAAATAACCATCTACCGATACTGTAACATTAGCTTCTGGAAATTTAGTGGTTAAACCAACACTTATACTCCTTGAAGTTTCTTCCTTCAATTGAGGAATACCAAGTAACTGTGCCGCTCTACTATCGTTTGCAAAAGTACCTACTTCAACGGGGTTCCCGTTTTGGTCAAAAATAGTAGATGTAGAATTAAAGTTTAATTGGTGTAAGGAAGGTGCTCTAAATCCTGTATTCAAAGCCGCTCTTAAATTTAAATTTTCGGTAGCCTTAATTAACGTAGCTAATTTAAAATTAATGGTTGATCCAAAATCTGAATAATTTTCAAAACGAGTTGCAAAACTTGCTAAAAATGTATCCGTAATATCCGCTTCCATATCAAAATAACCTGCAATACTTGATCTTCCTCTAGATAATTCATTACTTGGGCTAAAACCAGGGAATACCTGGGACCCACCAGGCCTAGAATTTCCAAAAAAGTCTTCGGAAGCACTTTGTGTAGCTAAAGTAATTGCTTCTCCTTCTGCAGTATATCTAGAATAAGATCCTATTTCACCTGCTTCAATCTCATAATTTTCCAAACGATACTCTGCTCCAAAAGCAATATTCAATCCTGACATAATATCGTCATGGAATTTAGAAATATCCAGATTGACTGTATTTTGCATAAAGTTAAAACCACCAGCGTCAAATTTTGTTGGTGATGCGTTTTGCAGGGATGCATTAAATGTATTTCCAATAGTGTATAGAAATGCATTCTTTCCGTAAGTATTACTAAAATCCACATTCCAATCAGAAATCATTCCCTTTATTCCCATTGAAATCGACTGATCAGAAACTTTGGAATTTATTTCTGGTAAAAATCCGTTGATATAAGCTGGTGTATAGGTTCTACTTTGATTTGGTAATCTGTAAAAACCTGCAGAATTTCCTGTTCTAGAACTTAATCCAGCAAACGAGTATAATATAGTTCCATTATCATCCAAAGGCAATGCAAAATTTGCAAAGAAACGTCCCCCACGAAGGGCAGATTGGCCAACTCGCATATTATAATCGCTTCTTTGCTGTGCTCTTGCGGATAATTCACTATCCGTGTTATCTGCCGATAAAATGCCTTGTAATTCTGCTTTAGTGGCTGTTGGGCTTAAACCAAACCCGGCCTGATTTCCATAATTTATGACATCGGCAACATCGTCATCTAAAAGGTTCGCAATATTGTAGCCATCATTCAGGGCAAATCGCTCTATTGTATTATATTGATTAAACACATCTCCTTCCCATTCTTTCATACGGCTGTAATCTTCCCTATAGTCAAAATCCCCGGTAAAATTTATAAAACCACCATTGTCGCCTAAAGCCAAACCATAATTAGCACTTACATTCACAGTTTCTCCATCAACTCCGCCTGTTTGACCATTTGCATTTTTTGCAAAATTAGCTCCTGTAGTTACATTAAAACTTAATTCGTTTACATTGTCATTTAATACAATATTAATGACACCAGCTATGGCATCTGAACCATACTGTGCAGCTGCACCATCACGTAATACCTCCAATCTCTTTATTGAAGCAGCAGGAATGGCGTTCAAATCCGTACCTACACTTCCTCTACCAAAAGTGCCATTAACATTGACTAAAGATGAATTATGGCGCCTTTTCCCGTTTATTAAAACCAAAACTTGGTCCGGGCCTAAACCTCTAAGAGATGCCGGATCAATATGGTCTGTACCATCTGATATGGTCTGTGTATTCGAGGTAAACGATGGCGCTACAAAATTTAGAATTTGGTTAAGATTTACCTGCGGCGCTACATTATTCAGCTCTTTTACATCTATTACATCAACAGGTACTGCACTTTCCAGAGCCGTCCTATTTGGGTTACGTGAGCCAATAACAATTGCTTCAGCCAACTGAACACCTGAAACCAAGGTTATGTTCATAACAGCAGCATTAATGACCACTTCTTTGGATGCATACCCAATGTAGGAAACCTCTAGAGTTTCCCCCATGTTGGCATTTATATCAAAGTTACCATCGAAATCGGTTGTAGTACCCGTAGTGGTACCCTTTTTAACTAGAGAAGCACCGGCAAGGGGTTCTCCATTTTCATCTACTACCGTACCCGAAATTTGCGCGCTGGCAAAACTAAAGGCACCCAATAATAGGACCATAAAAATTAAGTAGTTTTTTTTCATAATAGTGTTATTTGAGTTAATTTCTGTTAATCAAGGTAGGCCTTTTATTATAAATAGTACTTGGAATCAAAAAGCTGAGGCCTTAATGACCGTTCTGAATAGTAATGTCAATTCCATAAAATTGTATTTTTGAAAAAACTTCATTGATGGAAACTATCATTAATCGATTTCTTCGCTACGTCAAGATTGATACGCAGAGCGACCCAAATTCTGATACTACGCCAAGTACCGAAAAACAGTGGAATCTGGCCACCGAATTGGCATATGAACTTGAACGCATTGGATTAATTGATGTTACTATTGATGACAATGCCTATATAATGGCAACCTTACCCAGTAATGTGGATAAAGAAGTTCCGGTAATAGGGTTTATTTCCCACTTTGATACGACACCTGATTTCTCAGGAACCGATGTAAAACCTCAAATTATTGAGGAATATGATGGTAAGGATATTATGCTGAACAAGGAACGAAATATCATTCTCTCACCTGATTATTTTGAAGACCTTTTACAATACAAAGGACAAACATTGATCACTACAGATGGCACCACGCTACTCGGCGCGGATGACAAGGCCGGTATAGCGGAAATCATTACAGCCATGGAATATTTGGTACAACATCCCGAAATAAAACATGGTGCTGTTAGAGTTGCATTCACACCCGATGAGGAAATTGGTCGAGGTGCCCATAAATTCGATGTGGAAAAGTTTGGTGC
>JBATIW010000281.1:0-1975 GCA_049668005.1 Maribacter sp. | reverse complement strand
AGCAAAGCATATGCTAAGATATCGATGCGATTGGTACCCCATCAGCAATGGGAAGAAATCACCGAGCTATTTACTACTTATTTTGAAAGTCTGGCACCCAAGGGTGTTACCGTTAAAGTAACCCCTCATCATGGAGGTCAAGGGTATGTAACCCCTATAAATACCATAGCATATAAGGCAGCGGCCAAAGCGTATGAGACTACTTTTGGTAAAACCCCCATTCCACAACGCAGCGGTGGTAGTATTCCTATTGTTTCCTTATTCGAAAAGGAATTGGGCAGTAAAACCATTCTAATGGGTTTTGGACTGGACAGCAATGCCATACATTCCCCCAACGAGCATTTTGGTCTTTGGTATTATTATAAAGGCATAGAAACCATTCCCTATTTCTTTAAATATTTTACAGAAATGATGGCCTAAGGCCAATTAAATTTAAAAGCAATATTTCATTGCGAGCGAAGTGTGGCAATCTGTCTCTTTGGAAAAATGACTCAAAAGATTGCTTCGTCGGCATCAAATTATATACTTATATGAGCTTTCGTTTACCTTCTCGCAAAGACGTCTAATAACAGTTATCTAAATCTTTTTAACATACTTGGTAATAATCACAATTTGTTGCGGGCCTACTTTACCCTCGATGAATTCGGCATTTTCAGGATCTAGTGATATTCTTCGCACTGCAGTTCCCTGCTTGGCGACCATATTAGAGCCTTTTACTTTTAAATCCTTTATAAGTACGACGCTATCACCAGTATTCAATACCACACCATTTACATCGCGATGGATTATCTTATCACCTTCGGCAACACCTTCTCCCGTGGCTTTGGCCCAGTTTAGATGCTTATCATCCAAGTACATCATATCCAGTAGGTCTTGTGGCCAACCTTTAGATTTTAACCTTGAAAGCATTCGCCATGCCACCACTTGAACCGGAGGATGTTCACTCCACATACTATCATTTAAACAACGCCAATGATTGGCATCCACAGTATCAGGGTTTTCTATTTGACCTATACAGGTTTCGCAGCCCAGCAAACTACGATCCACTCCGCCTGTAGATTTAGGAGGCACTTCATATACTTTTAAATTAGCTGTTGCAGCGCATAATTCGCACTTGCTACCGCTTCTTGATTGTAAATCTTCCAATAAACCCATAACAGTATTTTCGTTGGTGCAAACTTAGACAAATTCATACGTCTTTGTAAGCGAGAGCGAAGCAATCTATTTCCTTGGAACACCAAACTCGAAGATTGCTTCGCGACTTAAATTCTATACTAGACTTCTTGTTTTGCCACCCTCCTCGCAAAGAAGGCACCATCAAATATTTTGCTCTACGTTTGTAGAATTAAAATATTTATTCTATGTTTGTAGAAGTAATTCTAAAACCATAGAACGTGCAGTTGTCCAAAACAGAGGAAGAGTTGATGAATATTATATGGAAGCAACAAAAAGCCTTCCTAAAAGACCTGTTGGATGCTTATCCTGAACCTAAGCCTGCAATTACAACAATAGCAACTTTACTAAAGCGCATGACCGATAAAGGTTTTATCGCCTATAAAAGTTATGGGCGATCCAGGAAATACTACCCAATTGTGAAGAAGAAAGATTATTTCTCGAAGCACGTAAACGGACTCATAAAGAATTTCTTCAATGACAGTGCCTCGCAGTTCGCATCGTTTTTTACCCAGGAAACTGACCTAAGTAAAACCGAATTGGAGGAACTCAAAAAACTAATAGATACGGAAATCAAAAAAAAATAATATGCTACTCTATATCTTAAAATTTTCGGGCTGTCTCGCCATCTTACTCATCTTCTACAAGTTATTCTTGGAACGTGAAAACATGCATGTTTTCAAACGTTTTTATCTTTTAGGCGCACTAGTATTCTCTTTGGTCGTTCCTACTTTGGTGTTTACGGAATATGTACCAATTCCCGATACTAAGGATATCGCTGTTCAACCAATAATAAGTTCCA
>JBATIW010000280.1:0-3953 GCA_049668005.1 Maribacter sp. | reverse complement strand
TCAAATATTGGCATCATTCATTATTGCTTCAATCATTTTGGTCTACGGAGGAGCTGGTGAAGTGATTCGTAAATTTTTTCGAAAATTGGTAGGAGACAAAGGAGATGAATTTGCCGAAATGACTATGAATACGGTTAATAGTGTTGTTAAAGGGGTAATTGGCGTAGCTTTTATAGTAGCTATTTTAAACGGAATATTGTTTTTTTTGGCAGGAATCCCCTATGCCGGAATATGGGTGTTAGTCGTATTTGTCTTAGGAATGCTCCAATTACCCTTGCTTTTTGTGACCTTACCTATCATTGTTTATTTATTTGACGTTAAAGGTACTAAGGCCGCAATTATCTGGACCATATTACTGTTGTTCGCAGGTTTGAGCGATAATTTTCTCAAACCCATATTACTAGGCAAAGGATCCGCGGTCCCGACGCTTGTCATTTTTATTGGTGTGATCGGAGGTTTTATTTTGTCGGGTTTCATAGGACTTTTTACAGGTGCCATTGTGATGTCCCTGGGCTATAAGTTATTAATGGGGTGGATGGACACAGCTGCTGAACCAAAATAAGTCGAACCACTAAGAAACTAAAGATAAAACAATGAAGAAATCTAATGAAAATAATGGGGTATTCAGTGTTCTCAAATCATACCTTCCCATTTTAGAATGGGGTCCTAAATACAATAAGAAAACCTTTACTAATGATCTAGTCGTTGCTCTGATCGTTACCATGATGTTAATCCCTCAGTCTTTGGCCTATGCCTTACTTGCAGGTTTACCTCCAGAAGTTGGGCTATATGCTTCAATGGCGCCATTGGTGCTTTACGCTATTTTTGGGACTTCCCGTGCCCTTGCCGTAGGCCCGGTAGCCGTAGCGAGTTTGATGACCGCTGCCGCGGCAGGACAGCTCGCTTCACAAGGAAGCCCTGAATATTATGGAGCTGCCATAGCCCTGGCTATGGTATCAGGTTTGCTTTTGATGGCTATGGGCTTTCTGAAGCTCGGTTTTTTGGCAAATTTCTTAAGTCACCCTGTTATTGCCGGTTTTATCACAGCTTCGGGCTTGCAGATTGCTGCAGGTCAATTGGGCCCGGTTCTGGGTATCAACGCACATGGAGAAAGTTTTTTAGACATCGCCATTTCCTTATGGCATAGTATTTTAAATGTTCATTGGGCTACTGCAGCCATAGGTATAGGGTCACTTATATTTTTATTTTGGGTGAGAAAATGATTAAAACCCATGTTGCTCAAATTAAAACTAGGTCCAAAAACGGCCGATCTTATGGTAAAGATTGGTCCAGTGATCGCCATTATCGCTACCATTGTGATAGTGTGGTTAATGGGCCTTGCTGATAAAGGGGTCCAAATTGTTGGAAAAGTACCTGAGGGTCTGCCAAAAATTCAACTGCCGCCCCTAGATTTTGCGCTATGGTTAAAAATATTAGTTCCGGCGCTTCTTATTTCAATAGTGGGCTATGTGGAGTCCATTTCGGTGGCCCTTACCCTGGCAGCCAAAAAGCGTCAACGCGTGGACCCGGATCAGGAATTGATTGCTATTGGTGCGGCGAATATTGGCTCAGCCGTATCAGGTGGTTTTCCTGTCACCGGAGGATTTTCACGCTCTGTGGTGAATTTTGATGCAGGTGCCGAAACTCCTGCCGCCGGTGTGTTTACCGCTGTGGGTATTGGTCTTACTACCCTGTTTCTAACCCCCTTGCTGTTCTTTTTACCCAATGCAACGCTTGCGGCAACAATTATTGTAGCGGTAATGTCTCTGGTCGATTTCTCAGCCTTAAAACACACCTGGGACTACGCCAAAACCGATTTTGCAGCTATGCTGGTAACGATTGTAGTCACCCTAATAATGGGGATAGAGCCGGGATTAATTGCCGGGGTTACCCTGTCTATTTTCCTCCATCTTTATAAGACCTCAAGGCCTCACGTGGCCGTAGTTGGACAAATTCCCGGCACCTCATCCTTCCGTAATGTTGAAAGACACAAAGTAGTCACTGATCCTGAAATATTATCACTGCGTGTTGATGAAAGTCTTTATTTTCCAAATGCCCGATATCTAGAGGACCTTGTCAATGAAAAGGTGGCCGCCAATCCAGAAGTACGTCATGTAATTCTCGAATGCCCGGCGGTGAACAATATTGATTTTTCTGCCCTTGAAAGCCTCGAAGCGATAAACCAAAGACTTAAAGATGGCGGGATTTCTCTCCATTTATCGGAAGTCAAGGGCCCGATAATGGATCGTCTTCAACATTCTCACTTTTTAAAAGAACTTACCGGAGGGGTTCACCTTCGCCAATATGATGCGGTGGCAAGTATCAATCCTAAACTGGCTGATCAAACTCGTAAAGCGGAAAAAATTTCTAATGCAGAACCAATATGACGTTCTCACCATCTAAGAGTTTTTAATAAATTGGACTAAATGACAAGCTCTGTTTCAAAAAAATAAGATTATTTGCCTTTTATTTAAACTAAAAAATTATCGGGCAGGATTTGGCGAAATTCTGATGCAGTTCTTAACTTAAATACCTTTGGAGGAATAACCAAATCTCAACAAGGGTAAATATCCAAAACATAGAAGGATCTTATAATTATTGCAAGGATAAAGAGTAAGTTGTGAATTTCTAGTCTTGACCCTCATGGCCTGTTATTACTTTTTCTGCTTTTTCGTTCATCATGGATTTTTTTCCTTTGAGTTGGGCCGCAGCATCAACCGTAAAGGTTCCTTTTGTAACGATTTCTTCCCCATTTTCTAAACCAGACAGAACCACATATCCTCCATTGATTGCATCGCCCAAAGTTATTTCACGCATTTCAAAAGTTGGATTTTCCGGATCAGTCTTGATATAGACCACCGAACGTTCCCCTGTCCAAAGAACAGCACTTTCTGGAATTACAATCATATCATCCTTCATTTTTGATCTAAGTCCTATCATACCGGCCACGAACATTCCCGGCTTTAATTGACCTTTTGGGTTTTGAAGAACTGCTCTGACCTCTATAGTTCTTGTTGCCGAATTCAGTACAGGATCTATAAAAGAAATTTTAGCATCGAACCTGGTATCCGGATAGGCCTTGGTAACGATATCGATTTTTTGGCCTTCCTTTAAAAGAGAGACCTGATTTTCATAAGCATCAAAAACTGCCCAAACAGTATTGAGATTAGCAATTTTAAATAAGGGCGAACCTTGTTTTACATAGTCGCCGGCTTTTACCATAATTTCCGAAACTGTTCCTGAGACGTTGGCATAAACAGGGAAATTCTCATTGACCTTAGCTGTTTTCTCAATCTGCTCAATTTGTTTTTCGGATAGTTTCCAAAGTTTTAGTTTATTGCGAACGGCCTGGTATAAAGCAGGTTGAGACTCCTTTAGGCTTGCGGCCGTTATCAATTCCTGTTGGGCCGAAACCAATTCAGGGGAATAGATGGTTGCCAGTTGCTGCCCGCTTCTGACTTCCTCGCCCTCAAAATTTACAAACAGCTTTTCTATCCGTCCATCAAAGTAAGAAGCCTGTGTTTCCATAGCTTTTTCGTTCTCCTTTATTTTTCCTGAAAGTTTAAGGGTATTATCGCCCGAAGTTCCCAGGCCGACTCTGGTAGTGCCAATATTGGCCAGGGCCATGGCGTTCTTTGTCAATTTAAATTGGCCAATTGCTAAACCATCCGCTTCGGATTCAGCAGGTATAAGGTCCATGCCACAAATGGGGCAGTCGCCCGGTTCAGCTTGCATGATCTGCGGATGCATTGAGCATGTCCACATTTCGCCCGATACCATTTCCTGGCTATGGTCATGTTCATCGTCTAAACCTTCATTTGAGTTGTTTCCAAAAATCAGGTATCCGGCCAACAAGCCTCCGATAACTGCCAATCCGATGTAAAGAACATTTTTTTTCATAATGCTGAAATTTATTTTTTTGTCTTTTCTTTTAATCATGGGTTTAATCTATC
>JBATIW010000279.1:0-2788 GCA_049668005.1 Maribacter sp. | reverse complement strand
CCCGAATTTAAAGCAGGATTCCATTGCGGAAAAGTGACAACCGGAGAAATCGGAATCCTAAAGAAAGATATTTTCTTCACAGGGGATGTTTTAAATACTACTGCAAGAATCCAAGCCAGGTGTAACGAATCTGGAACGGATAACTTAATATCACAGGAATTGCTATCACAACTGAATATTGATGATGCGTATGAATTAACCGCGATGGGTGAATGTGCACTCAAAGGACGGCGGGAAAAGATAAATCTATTTTCTATTGCTAAATACTAAACGAGCCCACTTGAATGTTGGATAAGTATGGGATAAATACGTTTCTAAAAAACAAAAAACCAAGTAAATATTGCATCTACTAAGCCGTATTTGCTCCCCCTCTTGGACAATAACCAAGGGCCCTCTGATTAACAGCGGACAAGATCATATGCAAGTCCAAAACTTTTTTGGGATTTGATGCTTGGCACTTGGTGTTTTGCCCATTAGTTATTCTTATTTTTGCGCCGATATAATAATCAGTAAGCGATTAACGCACTAACTCAAAACCATGGCATTTTTAAAACGCTTGGGATTTTATCTTTTTGGTCTCGCAATAGGCCTTGTTTTCTTAGCTATTTTCTTTAAGAAAAAGACAGAGGAAACCGGAGTGTACTTTTGTTACTTCCCAAACTGTAGAACACTAAAGGATATTCGTTCCAAGCCCCTGTCCTATTCAGATGATGTGAAGGAGCTAATGGAAGGAAATCAATTGGATTCAGTAAAAATCGCCTATTTCCTAAATGAGGGCAACGTTGATTTCAAAAACAGTGATACACAATCAGAGGCCTGTAAAACTTATATCATCGAAGTGGAATTTGATGAAAAGCCCGCTGTTATGACGGTTAAAAATTGTCCTGATAAGGCCTTGATTGAAAAGGTCAACTTTTAAACTAGGACTTAAATTTTCCTACGCTTGCGCTCTTTTTTCAGAAGTGATAGTTCGCGATTTGTTTGGCCGGCTACAGAGGTGTTTTCCTCGGCTCGTCGAATTAGATAAGGCATTACATCCCGTACAGGTCCAAACGGAAGGTATTTGGCTACATTATATCCTTGTGCTGCAAGATTGAAGGATATATGATCACTCATGCCATATAACTGGCCAAACCATATTCTTTGATCATTGTTGGCAATCCCTTTTTTTGCTAAGAGCTCCATCAAATGATAACTACTATTTTCATTGTGTGTTCCTGCAAAGAAAGTAATGTCGTCCAAATGCTCCAATACATAATCCACACAAGCGTCAAAGTTCTTATCAGTTGCCTCTTTATTGGGACAAATGGGAGACTTATACCCTTTTTCCTCAGCACGTAGGTTTTCTTTTTCCAAATATGCCCCGCGTACAGCTTTTATTCCTATTTTAAAACCTTGGTCTTTGGCCCTCGCATGTAGGCCTTCAAGATAATCCATCCGATCCCAGCGATACATCTGTAATGTATTGAATACAATTGCTTTCTCTTGGTTGTATTTGCGCATCATTTCTTCGACCAAGGTGTCCACAGGGTCCTGTATCCAACTTTCTTCAGCATCAATCAATAAAGACACATCCAGGTCATGTGCTTTTTTACATGTTACTTCAAAACGATTGATTACTCTTTTCCATTCCCCCTGTTCTTTTTCAGAAAGGGATTTTCCTGCACTAATTTTTTTATAAAGTGCCAATCTTCCGTATCCAGTAGGCTTAAAAACCGCAAAGGGAATTGCTTTCTTCTTTTTGACAAAATCGAGAATTTCCAACGTTTTAGCCAAACATTGATCCAAAGGATCTTCATCTTCTTTGCCTTCAACAGAATAATCAAGCACAGAACATACTCCTTTCCCCCACATTTTATCTACAACGGGCATACAATCGGCTTCATTGACACCTCCACAAAAATGGTCAAAAACCGTGGCGCGAATCAATCCGTCAACTGGGAGATGGGCTTTTAAGGCAAAGTTGGTCATAGCCGTTCCAATCCTCACAAGAGGTTCATTGGCAATCATTTTAAACAAAAAAAAGGCTCGCTCTAATTCAGAATCCGATTTTAAAGCAAATGCGGTTGAAGTATCCTCAAAAATACGCTTCATTATTGTCTATTATTAAAGGATTCAAATATAAACACAGAATTTGTATTCTTATGATTAAAAATAACGTTTATTTTGTGTTTCAGATTTAATTTCAAAATGGAATCAATTACCACTTCTAGTTACGCCGTGCATTTCAATGATCAGGCATTCGAAGCATTGAACAATTACCTTGCCCCTAGGTCATATTCAAAAGTATTTGTATTGGTCGATGAAAATACAAAAGCCAACTGTTTGCCTATATTCAAGGCGCAATTATCCGATGCTATTTCTTTTGGTTTGCTTGAAATAAAATCGGGGGAGGTGAATAAAAATATTAATACCTGCAATGCCGTTTGGCTGGCACTTTCGGAAATGGATGCTGATCGTAAAAGCCTTCTTATCAATCTCGGTGGTGGTGTTGTAACAGATTTGGGTGGCTTTGTAGCATCGACCTATAAACGAGGCATTGATTTTATAAATGTACCCACTACCCTATTGTCAATGGTAGACGCCTCAGTGGGTGGTAAAACCGGGGTTGACCTCGGGCCGTTAAAAAATCAAATCGGTGTTATCAATCAACCTGAAATGGTATTGGTCGCTTCGGTCTTTTTGGAAACTCTTGATGATAGGCAGATGCAAAGTGGGTTTGCAGAAATGTTGAAACATGGGCTTATTCAAAACGCAGGATATTGGCAAGAGCTAAAGGCTTTGGAAA
>JBATIW010000278.1:0-13256 GCA_049668005.1 Maribacter sp. | reverse complement strand
TAGATACCATTTTCCAAAATCGCTCAGCTGTTGGTGCATCATACCTACTTGTAAACTCGTGGTTTGACTTAACTGATAGCCCAATGCCCCATATAATCTGTTGCGATCAAAAAAATCTTTCTTTCCGTTCAGAAAAACCTCATCATAAACTCCTGCAAACAAAGTGCCCTTTTCAATTTTTGATTTGTTCAGGGGTACAAACAACATTAAACGGTAACGAAACCTAGTTTTGAAATCACTCCTAATCCAACGCTGTTCCAATCGATAACGATGCTCAAATTTAACCCTACCTAGCGTATTGGTCAATATGAATTGTTGCCAAATACGATGTTCCTCAGTTTCAGGAGGTGATTGCTCACTTTCAAATATGTGATTGGCAATATAGGCATATCCGCCAGTGACGAACGCTTGTTCTGAAAAGTGATAATTCAAGCCAGTACGTAACAATAATTGCTCAATATTGACAGGAGCAAGCGTATGGTTTCGATACTGCACTTCTGTGTGCACACTGAATTTATCACTTACCTTATTAGTCCCGAAATACATCAACCAGTTACCTGTCTCTTCTTGCTGAGCAAGAAGAGACATTGGTAAAACCAACAGAAGCAGCAGACTATTTTTATTTATTCGTAAGCCTATGTCCATAAGTTAAAAAAAAGTTACTTCACCTGATGAAATATCATACATAGCACCCACGATCAAAATTTCTTTGTTTTCTTCCATTTCAGCCAAAATTGGACTGTCCTTGCGGATGTTTTCTATTGCCATATGTACATTTTTTTCAGCAACATTATCCACGAATTCAAGATTACTCGAATTTCTAAGGCTTTTGTCCATTGGTTCTTGAACGGCATCAACGGCAGGTTCAATTTTGCTGATCAGAGCAGTCAAATTTCCCATTCTTGCATGGTCACAAGCTCCTTTTACAGCGCCACAACTTGTATGGCCCAACACTACAAGCAGTTTTGTACCTGCCAATTTACAGGCAAATTCCATGCTGCCTAGAATATCTTCATTTATAAAATTACCTGCGATACGCACACTAAAAATATCTCCAAGGCCTTGGTCAAAAACCAACTCGGCAGATACTCTTGAATCTATACAACTAAGAATAGTTGCAAAAGGAAATTGCCCATCACTGGTATCATTTACTTGTTCAAGTAGATTCCTGTTCGCCTTTAAATTGTTTTGAAACCTTTGATTACCTTCTCTTAAATATTGCAATGCCTTTTCTGGGGTCATTGTCGCCTGTGTTTCTTTTGTATGTGCTTTCATTGTGTTTTGTTTTTTAAATTCTAAAATTAGGATTGTTTCAAAGCATATTTTGGTACTCCCGTCAAAAGTAAAGGGACACTTAGATTACCAACAATAGCTTTAATATTTGAGTTTATCGAAGGATTTTCACTTTTTTTGTTAGGATTACTTTTCGATCTACCTATGCAGAGCAAATCAATATTATTAATGGTTAGATAATTTGATAGATTCTTGATCGAATCGTCCCGCTTTTCAAATACAAACTCAATAGTTTTTTTGCCTCTATACTCTTTGCTAGTTTTAAGACCACTTGTATTTTTAACTATTTTAAAAGATTTCAATGGTTTCTGAGTATGTAAAAGCAAATCATCCATAAATTCACTATTTGGTATTTGTTCTCCGTCATCTAACAATGCCAATGACAATTCTTTGTTTGGTTCTAAAACTTTTTTTTCATCTACTATAAAAATAGCTCCAGGATGTTGGTGCATTACAAATTGAGCAATATTATCCCCTAAGAAATCCATTAGCTTTGTTTTTTTCCTTTGGAGAACAATAATATCGGGTTTTTGTTCTCTTATATATTTACCAATTTCATTTTTCAGATTACCAATGGCGAAGGAATGGGAAATATTGACGCCAAATTCTTTTGAAAAGGAATTAGTGATGGACTGTATTTTCTTATCTATTGTTATATGCTCGCGATTTATGGTGCGAATAGCTGACAATTGACTTTCCGTTTTGACTACTTCTGAAGGTTTTCTAACATGAAACAGCGCTATATCACCATTGATTATTTTAGCCATACCAAAGGTGCTTTTTAGTGTATTGTGTAATGGCCCTTTTAAGTCTGAAAAGACTACTATTTTATATTTATTTATTTTCATCTATTATAATTTTATAAATTAATATCTGACCGATAGAAGATTCTAGGTTTAGTTCAGACTTAATGCTGATTGGGGCCTTTGCTCAAAGAAGTCGGTAAAACTTGGAGGGTTTTCAACAACACCTCGTTTTGATACCAACTTAATGTCGATGTTTCGTTCTTTGGCCTTAAACCCAAAGTCTTCTAAAATTTCAATGATGTCATGGTCTAAATATCTGGTTTTTAGTAGATTTATCTCTAAATACGTATCTCTTGGCAAACTATCCAACTCCTTTAGAATTGCTCCTTTGTTAAAAAAGGTCACCTCTTCAGCAAGAGTCATTTTTATTTTATGTTTTCCATTGCTATTATCCTCAATATGCAGAAAATGGGAATTCTGATAACTTTTCAAGAGAATCACGACAATACCCACGAGTAATCCTAGCCCTATACCCACCAAAAGGTCGGTAAAGATGATGCCCAGTACGGTTGCCGTAAATGGCACGAATTGTTTCCAACCCAAATTGTACATGGACTTAAATAGTGCTGGTTTCGCTAATTTATAACCGACAATAAACAAGATGGCCGCTAAAACCGAAAGGGGAATCATGTTTAATAATCGTGGAATTAGAATTACGGAAATCAATAAGAAGAATCCATGTATTATGGCAGACATCTTTGTCCTTCCCCCAGACTGTATGTTGGCTGAACTTCGTACAATCACTTGAGTAATAGGCAATCCTCCAATCATCCCGGAAATCATATTTCCCGTTCCTTGTGCCAAAAGTTCTCGATTGGTGGGCGTTACCCGTTTATTCGGGTCTAATTTATCAGTTGCCTCTACACAAAGCAGAGTCTCCAAACTTGCGACCAAGGCTATGGTAAATGCCGTTATCCAAATTTCAGGATTTGTAATACCCCCAAAATTTGGCAAACTAAACTGGGCCAAAAAAGAAGAAGCATCTTCAGGAATAGGGACACTTACCAAATGTTCGGCAGAAATCCCGAATGTTTCATTGCCTTGAGTAACCACAAAAAAGATAATACCAACTACAACTGCCACCAAAGGCCCTTGTATTAACTGGAATATTTTTCCTTTTTTTGATAAAACCTTGTCCCACAGCAACAAAATGACCAAACCAATAATGGCAACAATGGTAGCTCCTGGGCTTATATTGTTGATTGCTTTAAATATTTCCGAAAAGGTATTTTCACCATCTACCTGAATGAATGCAAAATCACCTTCAGGGTCGGCATCATATCCAAAAAAATGAGGTATTTGTTTTAGGATGATAATGATTCCAATGCCAGTCAACATTCCTTTAATTACAGAAGAAGGAAAGTAATACCCAATAACCCCAGCTTTTAGAACACCAAATAACAATTGGATGGCTCCACCCAATACTACAGCAAGTAAGAAATTTTCATACCCGCCAAGTGCTCCAATGGCTGTTAAAACAATGGCCGCCAAACCTGCAGCAGGACCACTAACTCCAATTTGTGAGCCACTAAGAAATCCTACGACAATACCACCAACAATTCCAGCAATTACGCCAGAAAATAAGGGCGCACCACTCGCTAACGCAATACCCAAACAGAGGGGCAATGCAACAAAAAATACTACGATACTTGCAGGCAAGTCGTTCTTTAAATATTTAAACATATTATAATATATTTTGCCCTCGAATATAGTTCGAAGGCCGGTTAGTTAATTGAAAAAAATAAAAAAATGGACTAAAAGATATATTCTGGAGGAGGCAAAAAGATGTCTATTGAATGTGAATAGTCACCTTCGAAGTAAATGCTAGAAACAGTAGATTTTTCATTATAATTCGATGAAGGCGAAATAAAATCACGGAAGAAGAAAAAATCTTTTTCTGAGATTTCCTTTTTTTCTTCTTTTTTATTCTCTTCTTCGGTAAAATCCATGACCAAGATCTTATCGTTGCTAGCGCCGACCAAGGTAATAATCGATGGGGCTAATATGGCAAAGGCCAGTATAAAAGATAATATGCAAAGAGAAATAGATTTCATTGAACCTTTAAAATGAGCGTAAATATAATAGTAATACTTTTAATATTCGTTAATGAAAAATTAAAAATCCTTCAACAATTTTATACTTTCTGCAGTTACCCAACCGGTTTTGCCATCGACAATCTTGATTTTTTTCCATTCATTAAGTTCATCAAGAACATTCACCTTGGTTCCTTCATGTAAAATGAATATAGCTTCGCTTCGTTTGTTGGGCTCAGCCTTTATTTGAACTTCACTGTCGTAAACAATGGCTGGTTGATCAGCTATAAAGTCATTGTACTGTACAAATGCAAATACAACCACCATAACAGAAATGAAAAGTGAAACAATGCTACCAATAAATGCAATACGCTTACTAGTGGCATATTTAAAATAGTAGAATGCAATATAGAGTAGTACAAAGAGAAACATAAATACAACAGCTGTATAGCTCCATTGATCAAAAGTCATAATGCCGGTTATCGCCTTATAAATTTTTGATAAACTTGTTTCCGGCATAATTTCAATGGCATCCAAGGTCATGTTTTGAGCATAGGAAAGGTTGTTCTGGATTTCCTCATCGTTAGGAGCAAGTAAAAGCGCTTTCTCATAATTATAAATGCTAGGTGCAATTTCATTTAATTTATAATAGGCATTTCCAAGGTTGAAATAAAGTTCAGCTGAATGCTCACCATTATCCAAAATTTCTGAATAATTATCGATGGCTTTTTGGTAGTCGCCATTATTGTATGCATCTGTTGCCCTATTGAAGAGTGCCTCGTTTTGGGCATTTCCCAAAAAAGCGATTAACATTACAATTATGGATAGTACGTGTTTCATTGTCTATAATTGTTTATCAAGATAGGAGATTACCTCACTTGCCTTATCATAGTCCTGTTGCATTTGCACATTTGAAAATGGACTGTAGCGGGCCATTTCACAATTTTTCAACAATCCAACAAAGCCTTCCTTCGTTGCCTCATCGACCTCTTTTTCCGTTAATATAGTGGCTATTTTATCTTTGCTGAATTCAGAAGTCTCAATCTTCAATTTAGCTTTTAAATAATTATGCAATGCTTTCTCCAAAGCGACATAGAATGCATCTTTACGACCTAAGGTCTTCTTGGCTTCTGACAGGTATTTCCTAGCCAATTTATTCGCCAACTTAATTTTATTGCCCACAATGTCACCAGCAATGGCCTCTCGTTTTTTCCGGAACAAAACCGCTAGTGGAATAAGTAGTAATGGCAATAACCACCAAAGATAAAAACATTTGGAACCGAAGAAATAGTTGGTATCAATAGCCGTTAAGTTAGGTTTTAATTTAAGAAAGCGAAACTGATTTCCTGTAGTAACAACAAATTGTTTTGGGTTTTTAGCCGCGCTATTGGCAGCAACAGATGTATTTGTTGGACCTTCGAGAACATTTATCAAAATCTCTTCAGAATTGATAGTATGGTACTTTTCTGTCTTGGGATTAAAAAAGCTGAAGGCAATACTAGGCATAGGGTATTTGCCCTTAAAGCTCGGGATGATGGTATAACTATCGCTCACCTTTCCTCGCATTCCTGCCAGAGTGGTTCGAACATTTTCATTATGCTCGGGATCGTAAACTTCCAATGAACCTGGTAATTCGGGTTCTGGCAATTGAAATAGTTTTAAATTTCCTTCACCGCTAACTTCAACTATTGCTTGTAGTGATTCTGAGGCATTCAAGTTTGTTTTTGTAGTAGAAACCGTAAAGTCGAATTCACCAACAGCGCCTCCAAAATTAGTAGGCTTCCCAGTGGCAGGTAAATCTTTGACATTAATCGATCGCTTACCTGCGGAAACCGTTTTATTGGTCTGCGTATAAATTCTACCCCCGAAAAAGTCACGCTTGTTTGTAGGTACATCCACAGTCACATCAAGTGAAAGAGGTTCAATCTCCATATTCCCGGATTTTTGGGGGTAGAGCACTACCCGTTTTAAAATCACATAGCGATAAGCCTTACCATTATAGGTGCCATTTTCCGGAGTCAATCGTTGTACTGGAATATCTTGACTCCAAAAGTTGTTATATTTTGGAATATCCAACTGACGATAATTTGTAACCCGAATTGAAGGGCTGACATAAAGCTTGTATACTATACTAATCTCTTCATTGAGATAAGGGTTCGTTTTTGAAACCTCAGCAACCAAATGCAGATTATCGTCTGCAAAATCATCTACGGTCATTTGACCATTTGGCTTCTCTACCGCAGCAGTTACTTCGACTTTTTTAGCCAACGACTTGTAGGTTTTTCCACCAATAACGATCGAAGCTTGTTTTATATTAAAGGTGCCTCGTGCAGTAGGTGCTAGTGTATATGAATACGTTTTGGAATAAGAACGCACCCCATTGACCCATGATGAACTTATAGCTTGCGAGGGCCCCATAAGAACTCGAAATCCTATAAAATCTGGAGGACTGAAATCGTCACCATCTTTGTTCATGGTAAATTCTACCCGTAACCTTTCGTTGATTCCCAACTTTTCTTTGCTGAGTTTCATTTCAAAGTTGACCGCGTCGTCTTGGGCATTAATAAAAAATGCCAAGAAAAACATTGAGAGCAACGATATGAAATGTTTAAAACTCATTTTAATTACCAATCCTTTTCATTTTTAACTTTGGCGCCTTTAACCTTTTTGGCATCTATTTTCTCTTGTACCTTTTTCTCTTCATTCTGCATGGCCTCTAGCAGATTTTGAATCTGCTGTTTAGACAATTGATTTGGTCTTGGTTGTTGTTTTTGTTCTTGGGGCTTGTCTCCTTGTTCAGGTTGTTTTTTTTCCTCTTCTTTCTTATCCCCCTCACCTTCATCATTATCCTCTTTCTTTTCGTCGCCTTTATCCCCTTCATCGCCCTCGTCTTTCTTATCGCTTTCGTCCTGATCTTTCTTATCTTCCTTGTTGTCCCCTTCGTTCTTTTGATCTTGGTCCTTTTTATCTTTCTGGTCTTTGTTTTCTTCGTTTTTGTCTTGCTCTTCCTGCTCTTTTTTTAGAAGTTCTTTGGCAAGTGCTAAATTGTAACGGGTTTCTTCATCCTTGGGATTGTTCCTTAAGGCCTCTTTATAAGCCTCAACCGCTTTTTCATACTGTTTTTGTTTCATGAACACATTACCCATATTATGATAGGCTTTGTGTTTGTCAGGTTTTTCATTGGCCCGTTCCCCAGCCTGTTTAAAACGCCCAAATGCCTCACTATAGGTTTCTTTATTGTAATACGCATTTCCCAAATTATAGGGTGCGGCATTATTGTCCCCACTTTTTGAAATTGCCTTTCGATAATCTACCTCCGCCGAAACGAAGTCGTTCTCAGACAAGGATTTATTACCTTCCCAAGTATGGTTGGTAGATTCGTTTAGTGCTTTTTCTTTGAGTTTTTCCTCTTCCTTCTCTTGTGCAAAAGAGGTAAAACCAATTAATAATAATAAAAGTAAAAACTTGTTCATCTTATGCTGCTTCTCTATTCTTTTCATTGAAAAGGTTCAACTTTTTAAGCCATTTGGTCTTTTTATCCAATATAAAAACGTCTAAAAATAGGAAGAAAAGCCCCGCTCCTAAAAACCACTGGAACTGATCTTTATATTCGGCGAATTGCTTGGCTTCAAACTCGGTCTTATCCATTTTAATCAAGATTTCCTTAATTCGTTCAACCGCGTCGCCTGTATTCGTTCCATTAATGTATTCTCCATTGCCTTCACTGGCTATGTCCTGTAAAACAACTTCATTGAGTTTAGTAATCACAACCTCACCTTGTCTATCTTTTTTAAGGCTTTCTACAACTCCGTTTCTTTTAATCGGGATTGGGGCGCCTTTACTTTTGCCCACTCCAATTGTAAAAATCTGTATTCCAGCTTCAACCGCATCATCAACCGCTTTTAATGTTGTGCCTTCAGAATGGTCTTCCCCATCCGAAATAATGAACAACACCCTATTGGTTTGTTCATCATCATCGTAATAAGTCGTTGCCAACTCTATAGCTTCGTTTATAGCTGTGCCTTGTGATGTCAACATATCGGTATTCATATTTTGCAGGAACATTTTAGCAGCCCCGTAATCCGTTGTTATTGGCAGTTGTGGGAACGCCTGACCAGCATAAGCAATTATCCCGATGCGGTCGCTTGCAAGCTGATTGATTATTTCGGAAACCAATCGTTTGGCTTTTTCCAATCGATTTGGCGCTATATCCTCAGCCAACATACTTTTGGACACATCCACAGCAAAAACAATATCGACACCCTCACGTTTTACAGTCTCCAGTTTTGTACCGATCTTGGGATTCACCAATCCTAAGGTCAAAAATGCAAGTCCCAATAGGAAGAACATCAATTTTAAACTGGATTTAAAACTTGACCTGTTTGGGGTTAGTCTCTTTAACAGCGACAAATCAGCGAATTTTTTCTGCGTTCGTTTCTTCCAAATTTGAAGTAATACGAATAGCATTACTATCACCGGAATGATGAACAGTAGATAGAAATATATTTTTTCGTCTAATTGAATCATAATCTATATAAAACTTCTGAATAAGGTGTTTCGAAATACCCATTCCAATAGAAGTAAAGCTCCTGCCAATAATACCCAAGGGCGAAATTTTTCTTCGTATTTATAATATTTGAATTCCTCTATTTCAGTCTTTTCCAACTTATTGATTTCATCATAAATAGCTTCTAATTTTTCATTATCGGTAGCCCTAAAATATTTGCCGCCGGTTGCATCGGCTATTTCTTGAAGCAATTTCTCATCAATCTCAACCTGGCGCATTCCGTACCTAAAGGAGCCATCTGCATTATAAGCAATCGGTGATAGTGCATTGCCGTTCGTGCCAAGGCCAATAGTGTATGATTTTATGCCGTATTCCACGGCTAGGTCGGCAGCAGTTTGCGGCTCTATAAAACCCGAATTATTCACACCATCCGTCAATAGGATAATGATTTTGCTAATCGCTTTACTTTCTTTTAATCGGTTCACCGAAGTTGCCAATCCCATACCAATAGCAGTGCCATCATTCAATTGTCCATAGGTTATTTCGCGGAGCGAATTCAAAACAATTGATTTATCACTTGTAATCGGGGTTTTGGTAAAAGCTTCACCCGCATAGGCCACCAGACCTATTCTGTCATTGGGCCTTTGACGAATAAAATCGGCTGCGACTTCTTTCAAGGCCGAAAGGCGGTTGGGTTTTAAATCCCTCGCTAGCATACTCGATGAAACATCAATAGCCATAACAATATCAATACCCTTTGTTGTTTTGGTTCTGGTGGATATATCCTCGGTCTGTGGTCGGGCTATTGCAACAATGATAGCTGTCAATGCCACCAATCTGAAAATGTACAACAGGGGTTTTAATTTAGGAAGTATGCTGCCTGGGGAAAATCCTTTTAAACTGGATATTTTTAGTGATGCCGATTGTTCATTACGTTTAAAGAAATACCATAAGATGGCCAGAGGAAGCAATAATAGCAACCAAAAAAACTCTGGATTGGCAAATGATATATTCTCTAACATTTAAACTTCTGTTTTTACTTCAATCGTGGTTAAAACCCTGTCAACGATTTCCTGGGCATATTCGTCCCCATCTTGCCAGGTCAATAATACTTGTTGTTGAAAACCTTTTCCACCAAAGCTAAGAATCACATATTTTCCTTTGACCAATTCTTTGGTTTCAGGTACTTTGAATTTCCCGCTGCCATAGGTCTTTAACCCTTTTACTCCTGTAACAGTAACAAATTCTTCCTGTTTGGTAATGATATTTTTTGCGCCTTTCTCCTCAAAATTTTTCAATAGTTGTTCAATGGTTTTTTCAAATTCAGGTTCAGCAGGCTGCGTAAATGTTGTCGAAGTTGTTGCCAAGGTAAGGAGTGCATTGGCATCACTATACATAAAGGATTGCAGCTCTTTTATAGTTGCTTTGGCCTCAGCGGGAATTTTTACTTCTTGGCGAACCAATACTTCTGGTGTCTCAAGACTAATAGGCGGAAAGCCATAAGAACTTGCCACCCATTCACTATCCAAAAGTTTTTTGGTTGGGTGTCCTGTTGCTGTATCCCAAACCCTGGCAGCACCGTAATAACTTACCAAAACAACGGCCGAAATCAATAAAACAGCAACGGCTGAAGCACCTGCAATCATCCATTTTTTACGTTGTTGTTTTTGGGCCAAAGCTTCTTGGTATTCTTCCTGGGCCATTAGTTCTTCCATGGTAGGCTCAGGAATGGCCTCGTGGGTCTTGACCACAATTTGCTCTACCGCATTTCTATCTTGTATGGCTACATTTGTCGGGGGTTTCGATTTTGCAAACTTTACTAAGTCGGCGGTCTGTAAAATACCTTTGAACTGTTTGATGGTATCGTTGTCGAGTTCAAGTTCTCCTGCATCCTTCATCATTTCCAACTTGGTGATTAGCTCATCAGTTGTGCTCTCCAAGGCGGAAACATTAACATCTTCCTCAAGATAGGAGCGAACAATATCCGTAAGTTCAGAATAGTATTGTTTGTATTCGTCTTGAATAAGGTATTTTGAATTGTCAAGTTTTTTTAACTCCAACAATGCACGGTCATACGGCGGCAAAAGGGCTTCTTGCTCTTCCTCGGTTAATGGTTTTTTGCGAAGTATAAACCAATAGACCAAAGCACCTATAATCGCTAAAAGCGCAAGTATGATCAGGAGAATTTTCCATATATCGGAATTACTTTTTTCAACTTGGATCAAGGGTTTAATATCGTACATCTGCTGGGCAAGTGTATCAACAGCCACAGTGGCCACATCTATTTGCAAAGAATCGGTAAAGAACCCTTTTCCGTTTATTTCTATGCGTTGTGCAGGTAATTTATAGGAACCTGAATCAAATTGGGTTAGGGCATAGGTCTTCAATAAGGTAACCCTATCCTTTTTTCGTGTGGTATCCGTGGCATAGGCTTCAACGGTTTCCAGTGGGGAAAAAGTTTGACCTTCAGGGAATATTACCATATCGGTAGAATCGACCTCAACAATCACCTTGAATTTCAGTTGATCTCCTATTTTAATGAAAGTGGTATCAACTCCTGATGAAATTTTTGGTGAAGATTGAGCCAACCCATTGAAAGCAAAGAAAAACAAGCATAAGAAAATACAGCGCAATAATATTGCGCCAAAACCCCTAATTCGTATCACGTGATTCCTAATCCACATTATCCTCTTCTTTTAAAATATCCTAGAAGTTTCTTGACATAACTTTCATCGACCCTACAACTTAGCACGCCACAACCTGATTTTGTAAAAGTCTCTTTAAAATACTTTACCCTTTCCCGATGGTGTTTGCCATAGGCCATGCGCACCTTTTTTGATTGGGTGTTGATTAATTGCAAGGTCCCAGTTTCGGCATCTTGCATTTGTACCATCCCTAAATTAGGAATGCTTTCCTCTCGCTCATCATAAACGCGAATGCCTGTTACATCATGTTTATTTCCCGTAATCTTGAGTGTACGTTCATAATCCTCGGCAATAAAATCAGATAGCACAAAGACGATTGCTTTTTTCTTCATTACATTGGTCAAATATTTCAAGGCCTCAGCAATATTTGTTTTATTACTCTTGGGTTTAAACTCTAGCAATTCCCGTATGATTCTAAGTACATGGGTTTTTCCTTTTTTAGGAGGAATAAATAACTCCACTTCATCAGAGAATAAAATAAGACCTGCCTTATCATTGTTTTGTAAGGCCGAAAAAGCCAATGTGGCCGATATTTCTGTGATTATTCCTTTTTTAAATTGATTTGTCGTTCCAAAAAGTTCAGAGCCACTAACATCTACCATCAACATCATGGTTAGTTCCCTTTCCTCTTCGAATACTTTTACGTAAGGTTCGTTATATCTTGCCGTTACATTCCAATCAATACTACGAACATCGTCTCCAAATTGATACTGGCGTACCTCACTGAATGTCATACCCCGCCCTTTGAAGGTGGAATGGTATTCCCCTCCAAAGATATGATCGGAAAGACGACGTGTCTTAATCTCGATCTTGCGAACTTTTTTTAATAACTCTTTGGTATCCATCTTTTATAGTAAACAGTAATGGGTATTCAGTAATCAGTATCTAATTTTTGGCCAATGTTCGGTTGAACTCTACTGGCAACTGCTCACTGCTCACTGTTTTACGGCACTTCAATCTCATTAACAATTTTGTTGATGATTTCCTCAGAAGTAATATTCTCTGCTTCGGCTTCATAGGTAATACCTATTCTATGTCTAAGTACATCATGTACGACAGCCCTAACATCCTCTGGGACTACATAACCCCTTCGTTTGATAAAAGCATAACATTTGGCAGCAATCCCTAGATTGATACTACCACGAGGGGAAGCTCCAAAGCTAATCAGGGGTTTTAAGTTTTCTAGGTTATATTTTTCAGGATATCGAGTTGCGAAAACGATATCCAAAATGTATTTTTCTATTTTCTCATCCATATAGACTTCCCGTACCGTTTTCTGGGCACTTAAAATCTGCTTTACGCTGATTACAGGTTTTACTTCCTCAAAGGCGCCTAAAAGATTCTGGCGCATAATCAATTGCTCCTCGTTCATTTTAGGATAATCAATAACCGTTTTCAACATAAAACGGTCAACCTGCGCCTCAGGTAAGGGGTAAGTACCTTCTTGCTCTATTGGGTTTTGGGTTGCCATGACCAAGAATGGTTTGTCCAAAATAAAAGTCTCATCACCAATGGTTACCTGCTTTTCCTGCATGGCTTCCAAAAGAGCTGATTGTACTTTGGCGGGGGCCCTATTTATTTCATCTGCCAAAACAAAGTTGGCGAATATGGGGCCTTTTTTAATTGAAAAGTCATTTACCTTCATATTGTAGATCATAGTACCAACGACATCGGCAGGCAAAAGATCGGGGGTAAACTGTATTCTACTAAAACTTCCTTTAACGGCTTTGGCCAAGGTATTAATAGCGAGGGTTTTTGCCAGTCCGGGGACACCTTCCAATAAAATATGACCTTGCCCCAAAAGACCTATAAGTAATCTTTCGACCATATGATTTTGACCTACAATTACTTTATTCATTTCTAACTTTAGCAAGTCTATAAAAGCACTTTCTTGGGCAATTTTTTCATTCAC
>JBATIW010000277.1:0-3668 GCA_049668005.1 Maribacter sp. | reverse complement strand
ACCATAAACAGATCCACTTGGATTCGAGGTATAGTGTTTAATGGTTTTGGGTGTAGAAACTTCGTAGTATTCGATACTATTTCGAATTTCTGGATACTGCTTTTCTAATCGTTGCAATAAAACTTGCGCTACTTCTTCTTTTTTTGCTTTGTAGTCTTCTTTATTTAAATTTTCCCAATCTTCAATATAATCCACAGCACAAATTACACCTTCAGATTTATGAGGTGGTGCCAATTCGGCATCTACCTTGCCATAGTCTACAAAAATGAATCTGCGTTTAGACCAATCACCGTGATGGTTATTTTTAATATCCTTTAAGGCAGTTACACCATCTCCTTGAAAAACATTTGAGTAGTATTTTACACCAAACTTTTCTAGATCTGTTTTAAAACCGAGATACATACATAATAATGAACATGAATTGGTTTTTGAACTGATTTTTTGATAAAGCTTTGTAGAGTAGGGCTTATCAAGCATTGCCGGCACTAAAGGAATTGCGCAGTTGGCTACAACATTATCACATAAAATGGTGGTAGGTTTTGAATTCTCATTGAAACTATCACGGAATGTAACTCCAGTTGCTTTGCCATTATTGGTAATAATTTTCTCTGCTCTTTTACCTAAAAGAACACTGCCACCATTTTTTTCTATGTAGGAAGCAAGATAATTGGAAAGCTGTTGTGATCCACCTTTTATAAAGTGGCCACCATTCTCAATAAAGCCTGAAAATGGTACAGCAAAGTAAAACATTGATAGTGTATAAGGATCATCCCCCCAATAAACAATATGTGCTATGAGATCTAATTTTGCATTTTCATTGGTAATGTAGGTATCTAACCAAGATCCAACGGTATGCTTAGTTGCCTCTACAAGGTTAGGAAAAAGTAACGGCATCAATGGATAAATCAATTTTTGTTTTAAAGGTGAACGAGGTAGGTTGATGGCTTCCTTTCGTGTTCCTACAATCAACTTCATAAAACGTTTGATACCTTTTTCGTCTTCAGGATATTTGTTGATTAATGCTTTCGTAGCAGCATCGTATCCATGTGGCAACACAAAATCTTCTTTATCAGAAACCACTCCGTAGAACTCAGGTACTTTTTCAAATTGAACATGTTTATCTGCATCGAGCATTTTAAAAATTTGAGTAATCGAACCATTTTCAGTCAGTCCACTCATTTCATGGAGTCCGACTTCAATGATGAAATCTCCTCGTTTAAAAGTGGTAGCGCATCCACCTGGTTTGTGGTGTTGCTCCAACAGGAGTACCTTCTTTCCGAATTTTGAGAGCGTAGCTCCTGCAGTCAATCCGGCTAAGCCTCCTCCGATAATGATTGTATTGTATTTCATTTTTTTGTGTTTTGTGTAGTGATGGTAATTTTATTCTTGTTTAATAGGTGTCTGCAATTTTTGCGGTATGAACAATAGGTATATCCCAAGCTTCTTTAATCTGACCATTCATAATACACCATACCACTATAGCGTCAATCTCCATTGGTTTACCTTCTAGTGACAAGCTGTCTTTAACATGTGTGATGATCAGTTCATCTCCCATAGGGATTATGGATATTGGATTTACCTTAAAGGAACCACCAGTACGGCCTGCTATTTTTTGGAAGAAATCGGTTAAACCAGGGAGGCCGAAATAGTCTCCTTCTAACTTGGGGAGTTTCGGATTAATATAATGCCAAACGAAATCTTCGGCTAATACCTCAGCCAAAGTATTGGGATTTGCAGGATTGAACCTCTTTAAAATACTGATATTAGGATGTTCTTTATTCATGATATTAATTTTTAACCCATTGTTTTTTAGGATGAAGTACATTTAAAGTCAATGCTCCATAGGTAATGGATAGTATCACTACAGAAAGTAATATCCCCGCGAAAGGAATCATAGTGAGCAAGCGCAATACGATAGCACACAATAATGCTAAGAATGTGATGCTCCAAAAACCCCAATTCTTTTGGTTTCTATGTCTTAAATAATACACCACTAACAAAGCGGCAACCAAATGACCAAACAATAGACTAAATACAAAAACTGCGGTTGCAAAAAGTCCCAAAGGGATGCCTATCGCGATAACAAACGTAAGGAGTATCATTAATGGAATTCCGATTAGATAAATTAACCCGAAACCAAAGCTTTTTAATACACTATTTTCTAAATCGTCAACAGCATTTGAAAATGCGCTTCTGAAGAGCGCGTGCAGGACTAGAATTGCTAAAAAGGAAGACAATATATAAGTCATCCATAATTTAATTGAAGTTGTACCAAAAGTGGTTAAAGATAATTGCGATCTATCTTCACCGAGAGCTTCATTGAACTGCGCTTCAGTATTGACTAGGGATTCGTTAAAATCTATTTCTCCATCGCTATGCCAGTATTCAACCTCTTTATAGAATTTAGCATTTGACCCGATGGTAATCTCTTCTCCCATTATTTTTGAGATTTCTCTTATAGTTCCATCAATTAGAACATCGCCTCCTTTAATGTCAAGTTTTCCGAGCACCTCGCCATTTATTTTGATATTGCCGGCAAAGCAAATAAGGTTCCCGTGTATTTTAGCTTTTTCAGTGAGGATGACTTCACCGCCAAAAACAACTAAATCATCACCTACTTCTGAGTCAATAGTAGTCCTTCCTACCGCTATACGAACGTCATCTGCTATATAACTGTTGAGAAATAATTCTCCTCCAGCTGCAGTCAAGTCTCCGTTAATACTATCATTAACAATGAGGCTTCCTCCAGCGATGACCAAGTCTCCTTGTACCACTGCATTTACTATGATGGTTTCTCCGGCTCGATAGGTATCATCCTGCTGTGTTTTACTAATTAGGATATCACCTTCATTCCCTGCTTGGCCAAAAGAGACCATTGAACAGAGCGCAATAAGTAAAAAAGGTATAGTTTTCATTAGCATTCAGTTTATGAATTGAACACTGAATGTACTATCTATCAGTTATTTAGGCAATGATATAAATCATTATTCACTTTTTTAAGATGCTTATTCCTAAATTGAAATGATGGCAAATAGCATTAGTAATATCAACACTTATTATTGCACTTAGCATTGAATTTTGAAAGCGTTGTTAAGTTCTGGTCTGGATAGTTGAAGCGTCACGTCTTAGGCGTGATGATTTCATATATTGTTGGCAGTAATTATTTTTTATTTTCCATTTCGTTTATTCCTTGAAGTAGGGCGGCTTATACTAAAATTCGATTTTATTCTGAAAGATTAAGTTGCCATGAAATACCATATTTATCTTCACACCATCCGAATTTTTTACCAAAACCATAATCCCCTGAACCTGCGTAGTTGTCAAGTGGAACCATAATCTGGCCTCCATTTGAAGAAAGCTTTTCGAATAAAGTTTGTATCTCATTTTCAGAGTTGCATGCTACGAAAAGTGATACCCCTGGTGTAAATGACCAAGCGTGATTAAAATTACTTTCGGAAACCATATGCGCTACACCATTTAATGTAAATACGCCATATTTGATAAGTTCCGGTGTTCCTCCATCCTCTCCTTCAGCGTATTTTGTTATGCTTTTAATTTCCGAATTCGGAAAGATAGAAGTGTAGAAATTTATAGCTTCTTCAGCCTTTCCGCATTGATCACCTACAAATGTTAGAAATGTTGTTGTTTTCATTTTTTTTGAAATTTGA
>JBATIW010000276.1:0-2962 GCA_049668005.1 Maribacter sp. | reverse complement strand
GTTCTTAAAATCTTTTCATTGCCCATGATGGTTTATTGTCATTGAGGAGTATGAATTGGCTTTTTACATAACATCCTAGTGCTCGTATATGGGCCTTTACCTTATTCGCTTGGTCGGGCAGGTAGTTTTTCAGTCATAATTGGGAATATTCAACCCTAATATGATGTTTCTTCTAGCCACCAAAATTCCGTTCTCTGTTTTTAGTTCTACGATTCCGGAACCGGCTCTATTTTTTAAACTTTGTATTTCCGATGTTGTTAATTTGGGGTCATCGATAAACACGATGTCATCGATATAATATTCGTTCTTATCCGTTTCTTTGACTGTCATATGTATATGTTCGGGTTCACGACCATTAGGATAAGCCGCAGGGCGAAAGGTGAAAAAGGTATAATACCCAGCTTCATCCGTTTTTACCCAACCACGTATAAAACCATGTCTTTTTCCCCACGCCTTTTCGTTGCCTTTTTTTTCATAAAGTCCTTTTCGGTTTGTATGATAAATGTACAAAATGACATTTGATGCAGGTGTTTCCCCATCCTTTAGAAAGACGGTGCCTACTATTTTTATTTTGGGTTCATTGTTTTCAAAATCGGGAAGCGTATCGGTTGGTGTCAATACTTTTTTCCCATACTCAAAAATGGCTTCACAGCCTTGACAAGGTCCGCCAACATGCAGATTGGATTCAAGTTTTTTAGTTTGTGATTGGCAAGACACCAATGCCATTAAACATAATACTGTGAAGATTGAAGTTTTCATCGTCTTATAAAATTACGGCCAATCTGTTGGATAAAATGAGTTTCAATTTAAATTTAGCTTACATAACAACCTGAGTACTATTAAGTAGAAAAGTTATTTTGATTTTTATAAACCATAAGTGAGACTATTCTTAAATCTAAACCTAAAATGAATAAAGGACAAAAGGAACATATACCTATTCATTTTTTTTCAACCCTTTGATTATAATATTTCCGGTCCCTGATCTATCACAAGGATAGCTAAATGCCGCTTGGGCTTTTTTAGGATCATTAATAGTTTCATAGAACCGATCAAGAAATTCAAGCGTTTGACTTTGGTATTTACTGCTTAATAATGGGTTGCCGTCATAGACAGCATAAAAATCAGCTTTAAGTCGGTTGAACGTGTCAATTACCGCTGTGAATTCATTCATTTCCGGAATACAGTACCCCCTATATCTTCGTTGTAATGTAGAGCGCAGTTGAAGCTGCGGTGCTGGCTTTGCATATGGTGCTCTCACAATTCCAGCATGATCAAAATCATAAGGTATTGCAATTGGCAAGCTTGTGGAATCAGTAGTGATCAGCTTAATATTTTGTTGGTACTGAATTGACCAATCCGTATTTCCGATCATATATTCAAAAATGGCCATTTTCAAAAAGTCCTCTTTTTGGGTACTCTCAGGACGCAGCCCAATTTTCTCCAAAGAAGTTGAATGATTTCGTTTTGCCATTTGCTTTTCTTCCTCTATCAGAATTCCGTAATAGGGTATAGCGCTTTTGTTTTTTATTGTGTCCTGAAAGACAAGCTTTATCAGCTTTGCGTTAAAACTCCTTGGCGTGATAAGTTTATACAATTTGTAAACTAAGTATTCATAAAGAACGTACTTGTCACTTTGGCAAGGTGTTACCAATTTCACTTTGTCCTGGCCCTCAAAAACAGAATTTTTTGGGATAACCGATTTTTTAAAATTCAGGAATAGTGGAGGGTACTTGCAGTTGGCTGAAATCTTGCGAAAGTGCCCTCGGGTTTTAATTTTGATCGGAATGTTAATCGTATCTAGATCAGCTTTGTATTGTAAAGTTGCCGAATGGTATTGGGGATCATCCCCGCGATCCTTGAATGCTGTCCTTAAGTCGCCTCTCAAATTCAACACTAGTACTTCATCAGAATCAAAAAGACCTGGTGATTGGCCGAGCGTAGTACCCAATTGAAAGAAACATAATAAGAAAAGAAGAACAACCTTGATTTCTCTATTTAGAAACCCAAAGAAATAGGAAAATTGGATAACTATTTTGGTGCTATGGATCATATAGTTCTTTTAAGCGTATTCTAAGTTAAGGAAATACTGCCAAAGCAGTAATTGTGATAATTGCCTAGCGGTTCGGGATATATAATTTCAAGTCGCATTTAACTAATTAAAGTAAAGTCGGTTTTAAGCATATTACCCCAACTTTGATACAATGTACAATATACCATATCTAATAAATTTGTAAGCTATTATAAATCGTATCGTTAGAATTATCCCAAATATGATTGGTAAAATTGCCCCAAATGTATATGTCATTCCAAGAATAAAACCAAGTAGGTATTCCGGTAGAAATAACGGCACAAAAAAGGATGCCATAATCAGTGCAATCATCATAAAACCAGGTACATCAGAGCCTATCGTAAAAAAGAACGACACTACGATCCCAAATAAAAGGGCTCCTAAAAACCGATATACAAAAGGCATCGAGGTCGATTTAATATTTGATTCGTCAATGGCATACATCCTATTTTTAATGAGGTACAATAAAAACCATGTCAGCAATGGAAGGATAATTGCTCCCCACCAATTCGATATTCCAGGTAAATCCGCGCGATGTAGAATATGATGGGTTGGTACTCCTTCGTGAAAGTAATCCCATGCTAAATGAGCCCAAATTAATAGGGTCACTATTCCGGTAAAAATGATCCTTGTTTTAAATGTCAATTTCTGATTCATTTCTTAGTAGTTTGTAGTTTTTCTGTACTAGTATTGGTATAATAGCCGTTAGCCCATCTGACAACTAACAAGTTTATCTATGAGCAGTTTTCAATATTTATACCCTGTTAGCGACTGTTTATTTTAAGTATTTCGATACTTGCAATCCGTAGCGTCATTCGTTTGGCTCCTTTGCTTGTAAGATCAGTTTTTTAAGGCGATTTCCAATTTAACATTTGCGATGTATATCGGCAAAAT
>JBATIW010000275.1:0-2020 GCA_049668005.1 Maribacter sp. | reverse complement strand
TATAGCATCGATGAAAAAGCAGTAAGTCAAGTATCTTTAAGATTCACTAAAATCAAAAGATATGAACACTCAACAAACTGCTCTATCAAAGCTATTCATTGGAATCGACATTCACAAGAGAAGTTGGAAGGTACATTGCGCTACGGATCTGTTCTCGGGCAAATCCTTTAGTATGCCCCCTGATCCTGAACAATTAGGGAGTTATGTTTCAAAACATTTTTCAGAACATGAAGTAAGTGTGGCCTATGAGGCCGGCTGTTGCGGTTATCATGCTCACCGTTGTTTCGAGAGTTATGGATGGCGCTCGTTGGTTGTGAACCCAGCTGATATCCATAGAAAGGGCAAGGAATGTCATACCAAAACCGATAAGATAGATGCACAGCTTATAGCAAGGGAACTTAAAGATGGTCGATTGGATAGTATTATAGTACCGGATATCGAGCGAGAGGAACTACGTAGCCTATTCAGGCGCCGGAACGATTTGGTGAAGGATTTCAGGCGGATCAAGAGCTACATCAAGATGCAGCTCTTGTATTTCGGGATCAAGGAGCCCGAGGAGTTCGATAATGACCATTGGAGCCACAGGTATCGTAAGTGGTTGGACGATATGGTCTTTAAGCACCCCACTGCGAAGGCGACCTTGGATAGCCGTATGCGCTTCTTCCGTTTCGTGGATCAAGAGCTACGCGATGTATCATCGCAGCTCAGAAGGTACTGCAAGGTGCATTATAAGAAGGATTACATGTTGCTCAGAAGTATACCCGGTATTGGGGGCATAGTGGCCTGCGGGATTCTCTGTGAACTGGGGGATCTGAGACGTTTTAATAACGTAAAGCATTTGGCCGGTTATGTGGGTCTTGCCCCAAGTGTACACCAAAGCGGTGGCAACCAAAAGGCGATGGGCATGACCCCAAGGGCGCATAGATTGATACGGAGTTATTTTGTAGAGGCCTCTTGGCAGGCGATACGCGCCGACCCGGTTATGCAGGCGTATTATCGCAAGCACCTTGGCAAGAACGTAAAGAGCATTATCATCAAAGTGGCCAGAAAGCTCTTGAGCAGGACCCTGGCTGTTATAAAAACGGAGATACCCTATACGATAGGGGTAATACAATAAAAAGATAACTAAAGAACAATAACAAAGCTCGTAAAACAGTAGAAAGAACCGTATCACAAAACAATACCCGTGGCCTGTACTACGCAGTATCACATCTATAGCAAGTGACCGGTTCTATTATAATTTATAATCATACAGATGCCGGTGACGACTCAATCGAGGTCGATCACACATAGGAGGGGGAGCAAGTTATATTAAAACAAAAAAGGTGGTTTAAGTAAAAAAGAAAATATTGATTAACTTTAAAGAACTGGACTAGGGCTTTTCATAGGAGGTATTGTTAGGCACAGGCTTTTTCCGCTAGTAGTCTTGAACCAAAACCTCCGTAGGAATATGTAAAGTCGTGTTGAGTTTTCTAATCATATCCAAGGTAAGTTTTCTTTTTTTACTTAAAATTTCGCTGACCCTGCTCTTGAATCCCACGACTTCGGCCAAGTCCTTTTGTTTCATTCCCATTTGTTCCATACGGAATTTGATAGCCTCGATTGGGTCTGGCATTCCAATCGGGAAGTTCTCATTTTCATAACGGTCGATTAAGATGGAGAGGATTTCAAGTTCATCGCCCTTTTCGCTCCCTTTTTTAGCGTCAAAAATCAGTTCAAGCCGCTTTAGTGCATTTTGATAGTCTTTTTCGTTTCTGATAGGTGCTATTTTCATCTTAAATTTCGTTTGCGTTTATTTTATCATATTCGGCGTGAGTTCCAACAAAGCGAATCCAACAGATTTGGTACTCGAAATTGAATTTCACGATAAGTCTGTACCTATTGCCTTTTATATTAAAAACTATTCGATTGTCCTTCAATATACTGGCACTTGGATATTCCTTTTTCAATTCGTTAAGGTTCTTAAACTCCGATTTTTCGGTTTCCCTGTACCAAGCGGTCAATTGCTGTTGGCTATCAG
>JBATIW010000274.1:0-7161 GCA_049668005.1 Maribacter sp. | reverse complement strand
CTGTTGCATGTAGTTATCGGTAAGGATACAAAAAATAACGGGCGTGTCATAAAGTACATTCAAGTCTTTGATCCCTTGGGCAGTAGCACTACATACAAAATCAAAATGCTTGGTTTCGCCTTGGATGACGCTACCAATAGCGATTACAGCATCAACTTTTTGCGTAGTGATCATCTTTTTTGAACCATAGGTCAGTTCAAAACTACCTGGAACATTCCAACGAATTACGTTTTCCTTAAGCGCACCACAGTCCAATAAGGCATCATAGGCTCCTTCATAAAGGCCTTCTGTGATTTCTGCATTCCACTCAGAAACAACAATCCCAAACCGAAAGTTCTTCGCGTTTGGGATTGTAGCTTTATCGTAAACCGATAAATTCTTATTTTCAGTAGCCATTAGTTAGTACTTTTAGCCATTCCGATGAAAGCATCAATAGAAGTGGCCTCATCAGAAGATGGGAACTCATCTTTAATTCTCTGGAAATATTTCAATGCTTTATCGTTTTGCTTTAATTCCAATGCTGTAACTCCTGACTTGTACAGGAATTTTGGTGCGGTATAATCATTTACACTATGGGCAACTGCACTTTCGTAATATCCCAATGCATCTTCAGGTTGACCTAACTGCATAAAGGCATCACCCAAACCACCCTTTGCGAGGGATCCCAAAATGTCATCGTCAGAAGAAAAATTCTCTAAATGCGAAATCGCATCCTCATATTTCTGCATATCCAAATAAGCCATACCAGCAGAATAATTTGCAATATTGGCCGCTTTTGTTCCTTGATACTCATCAATAATGTCCAAGAACCCGTACTTACCCTCAGCACCGTTCAATGCCAAATTGTATAGTGAATCCTTTGCTGCCGTATTTGTTAAAGCTTGCTCAAAATATTGTTGTGGATATAAAAGTTCATTTGTGGCTTCTGCATCCTTTGGCTTCTGAATAAACTGACTATAAGCTAAATAGCCCAAAACCGCTACTGCAATCACCCCAATGACCCCAAGGATATAATTCTGGTTTTTGGAAACCCATTCCTCGGTTTTCGAAGCACTCTCATCCAAGGTGCTAAATACCTCAGCGGTCGTACTATCCTTCTCATTGAACTTTTGCTCTTCAGCCTTGTTTTTCGGTTTAAAACCGCGTTTTTTATAAGTTGCCATTAGTATTTTTATTAATCGCGCAAAAATAAAGTTTTTATTGAAATCCGGAGCGGTATTTATTCGTTATTTTTGGATATTTCTCAAGTTACTCGTGTTATAATATAAAAATCCGAAGGTTCCCAGAATGTTTCTCAAGAGATTATCCCTTATCAATTATAAGAATTTCGACTCCCAAATCTTTGAGTTCGATAGCAAGATCAATTGCCTAGTCGGGCCTAATGGGGTTGGCAAAACCAATGCTTTGGATGCGATTTATCACTTGTCTTTCGGTAAAGGTTATTTTAACCCTGTTGCCACACAAAACATAAAACATGAGGAAGATTTTTTTGTTATTGATGGCGAGTTTGAAAAACTTGATAGGGAAGAAAAAATTGTCTGTAGCCTGAAAAAAGGCATGAAAAAAATTATTAAAAGAAATGGTAAGGCCTATGATCGTTTGTCTGACCATATAGGCCTTATACCTTTGGTGATAATTTCCCCTGCAGACCGTGATTTGATTATTGAAGGAAGTGAGACTAGAAGAAAGTTCATAGATGGGGTCATCTCGCAATCGGACAAGGAATATTTACAGTCGCTCATCAAATACAATAAGATACTCGTTCAGCGAAATTCGCTTTTAAAGTATTTCGTTGTAAATAATACTTTTGATGCTTCCACCCTTTTGGTTTATGACGAACAATTGCATAATTATGGTTCTGAAATATTCAAAAAACGTTTGGGGTTTGTTGAAGCATTCATCCCTATTTTCAAGGAACAATATGCCGCCATATCAGGGGACAGCGAACAAGTGACTTTGGGCTATGACAGTAAGTTAATTGACGATGATTTGCTAAGCCTACTCGCCAAAAACGTTGAGAAAGACCGCTTTTTGCAATACACAGGCGTAGGTATACATAAAGATGATCTGAACTTCGAAATAACGGGGCATCCCATTAAAAAATTCGGAAGTCAAGGGCAACAAAAATCGTTCTTGATTGCCCTGAAGTTTGCACAGTTCCATTTCATAAAAAAACAGGCCAAAACTACGCCGATATTGTTATTGGATGATATTTTTGATAAGCTGGATGAAAATCGGGTGGCACAAATTGTGGGTATGGTGGATAATGAAAATTTCGGACAGATCTTTATTAGTGATACCCATGCCGAACGTACTGAAGAAATCGTTAAAAACATACATCAGTCCTATAAAATATTTAAATTGTAACATGAACAAAGTTGTGTCTCTCGGAATCTTCCTTTTGTTGGTAGCATGCCAAAATAAAGTCACCCAGGAAGAACTTACCCTTTTAAACGGTTATTGGGAAATTGAAAAGGTGACACTGGCCAATGGTCAAACCAAGGAATACAAAGTAAATACCACAGTAGATTATATCGAGGTAAAAGAGAAGGCTGGATTTAGGAAGAAGGTCTATCCACAATTTGATGGCACTTTTGACACATCGAATGATGCAGAGCAATTTACGATCATCATGCGGCAAGACAAATTTGAAATACACTATAAGAGCGAACTGAGTGAGTGGCTAGAGGTTTTAAAATCCTTGGATAGTAATTCATTCTCAGTGACCAATACTGAGAATATCACCTACTATTATAAACGATTTGAACCCATTAATGTGGATAAATAATGGCAAAGCGAAAAAACGATAATTTACCTTTGAGTGAAGCCTTGAACGATTTTATTCAAAAAAACAAGCTGCAGCATGGTATTGATAAAGTAAATGCTCGCGAAGCTTGGGTAAAATTAATGGGTAACGGAGTGAACAATTATACCACGGCTATTGATCTCCGCAATGAAACATTATATGTTTCCTTATCCTCATCGGTACTACGAGAGGAATTAAGTCATGGCAAATCCAAAATATTGGATATGCTCAATGAGGAGCTCGGTAAAAACTTAGTCAAAAAGATAGTCTTACGATAAAAAAAAGCCACCCAATGGGTGGCTTTTTTAATATATAAATGGAGTTAATAAATCTCTCTTCCTGAAAAATGAAAAGCACCTTCAATGGCTGCATTATCATCGCTATCCGAACCATGTACGGCATTCTCAGCAATATCGGTTGCGAACAATTTACGAATAGTACCTTCAGCAGCTTCTGCTGGGTTGGTAGCACCAATCAGCGCTCTAAAATCCTCAACTGCATTTTCCTTTTCCAAAATTGCAGAAACAATAGGTCCTCTAGTCATGAATTGAACCAATTCCCCAAAAAATGGACGTTCAATATGTATTTCATAAAATTTCTCGGCATCCCTTCTGCTCAACTGCGTATATTTCATAGCAACAATCTTAAAACCTGCTGAAGTTATTTTCCCTAAAATGGCACCAATATGTCCATTTTCAACCGCATCGGGTTTGATCATTGTAAAAGTTCTGTTTGTAGTCATTTGTAAAAATTTTGGGCAAAAGTACGTTTTATTCATGAATCATCAAATCTCAATTAAATGGCTTTAATTATCCTACAATTTCACTATTACTGCCCACCATGCTAAAAAGACTGTTTGATTGAAGCTCAATTTTTTCAAAAACCACCTTTCCCTTTCGATTCGAATTTTTTTCTCCTCTTAAATGAAAAATTTACATGAACATGTGCACTCCATATTAATTCAAGGATAAGGACAAGGCAATCCATCTTGTTGCTTTTGGAAACTGTGTGCTATGTTCAATTAACGGGTAGCACTTTGATACTTATTGTGAAGGAGGTTTTCTCCATTCCCTATAGCTGGTTTACTTTGGTAAAAATTGCCTTTTATGATGAAAGTATACGCTATATTACTATCTTTGCGCGCATGAATTTAGAGCATATAATTGCGGTTAAGAAACTGCTTTCAAAACCACAGAAAATCGTGATTGTTCCCCATAAGAACCCTGATGGTGATGCTATTGGCTCAACCTTGGCCCTGTGGCATTATCTGAAAAACACAGGGCAAGAGGTCACAGTTATCAGCCCCAACGATTACCCTAGATTCTTAAAATGGATGCCCGGTCATGAACATATTCTCAATTTTGAAAAAGAGAATTCACAGGCCAAGGAAAAAATAGAAGGGGCTACGATAATTTTCACTTTGGACTTTAATCACTTGGGACGCATAGGTCAAATGCAATCATCTCTTGAAGAGAGCAATGCAACGTTCATTATGATCGACCACCACCAAGCGCCATCGGATTATGCTCAAATCATGTATTCAGATGTGAGCATGAGTTCAACTTGTGAAATGATCTACAATTTCATTGAATATTTGGGTGATGACGACAAAATTACTCCTGAAATCGCCGATTGTATCTACACGGGCATAATGACCGATACCGGTTCGTTCAAATATTCATCAACGACCAGTAGAACCCACATCGTGGTTGCCGCACTTATTGAAAAAGGTGCAGAAAATACGAAAGCGCATAATTTGGTCTATGATACCAATACACCAAGCAGGTTGCATCTTCTGGGTTGTGCCCTTAAGAATATGGTGATTTTAGAGCCTTATAATACGGCATACATCACGCTGAGTCAAGACGAACTTGACACCTATAATTATCAAAAAGGGAATACTGAAGGGTTTGTTAATTACGGACTTACCTTATCTGGAATCTGTTTTGCAGTAATATTCATAGAAAACAGGGAAGAAGGGATTATTAAAATATCGTTTCGTTCTGAAGGCGCTTTCTCGGTAAACGAGTTTGCACGAAAGCATTTTAATGGTGGCGGTCATACCAACGCAGCTGGTGGAAGAAGTGAAATTTCCCTAAGTGAAACCGTCGATTATTTTGTTTCCTTATTGCAAGACTATAAAAAACAGTTAAAACCATGAAGCAGGTATTCTTATTATTGTTGGTTTTTAGTCTAGTAAGTTGTGGAAGCCCAGAGCCACGACGGCCAGTGAAGGTCAAAAGTGGTAGTTTCAATGCATCTGTCCTAAGAAGTAAAAAACTCTTGGCCCTGGAGGAAAGCATGATGAATACCATTATGGCAAAAGATTCCTTACGGAAATACGAGCATAGTGCTGCAGGAGCTTGGTATTATTATGTGCAAAAAAATGAAGCGGCCACCTACACACCTCAATCCGATGATTTGGTTACACTCACTTATAACGTAATGAGTTTTTCAAATGATACCATTTATTCAGGGGAGGAAATTGGTATTCTAAAATACAAAGTGGATAAGCAAGAGCTTTTTCCCGGATTACGTAATAGTATTAAACTTTTAAAGGAGATGGAAACGGCCACTTTCCTGTTTCCGTCTTCATTGGCCTATGGTTACCATGGCGACAATAATAAAATTGGCATCAATGTTCCGATAAAATCTACAATAACCTTATTAAAAATCGAAAAACAACAAGATAGTGTTCAAAATTAAAATGAGAAAAATGAGAAAAACATATGTATTAGTTCTTACAGTTGCCTTGGCATTGACGAGCTGCAAAACGGGTAAACATGCCGATTTAGGTGATGGGATATTTGCTGATATTCAAACCAACAAGGGTGATATAGTTGTTAAATTGGAACACACTAAAACGCCCGTAACCATAGCTAATTTTGTATCCCTGGCCGAAGGAAACAGTCCGTTTGTAAGTGAGGAGTTTAAAGATAAGAAGTATTATGATGGACTTACATTTCATAGGGTCATGAAAGATTTTATGATTCAAGGTGGTGACCCAACAGCAACAGGCACTGGTAATCCAGGTTATAAATTCAAAGATGAGTTCAATGACTCCTTGGTTCATGATAAGAAGGGAATCTTATCTATGGCCAACGGCGGTCCAACAACAAACGGTAGTCAGTTTTTTATCACCCTCAAACCTACACCATGGTTAAATGGTGTGCACACCGTTTTTGGTGAAGTAATGAAAGGTATGGATGTTCTTGACACCATTGCCAATGTTGCAACATCACAAGTTCCTCAAAAAGACAAACCTGTCGTTGATGTGGTTATGAACACTGTTGAAATAATCAGAAATGGTAAAGCGGCCAAAAAATTCGATGCCGTACAAATTATGACCGATTATTTTGCGGCAGAGGAAGAGCGTTTGGCTATTGAGGAAAAAGAAAAACAAGCCAGAATGGAAGCTTACAAAAAAATGCTTCCTGCATTTGCAGCTGAATTGGCAGAAATGAAGAGCAAAGCAAAAAGCTCACCAACTGGCCTACAAATTTTTAGCTTGGTTGAAGGAACTGGCGATCGACCAAAGATTGGTCAGCAGGTAAAGGTATTCTACGCTGGTTATTTGGAAAATGGAACTTTGTTCGATAGCAATATCGAAGAAATCGCCAAAAAGTTCAATACCTTTGACGAACGAAGAAAGCAAGGTCGTGGTTACGAGGCAACACCCATGTTATATAGTCCAGAGGCAAGATTATTCCCTGGTTTTAAGGAAGGCCTTTTAACAATGAAGATTGGCGATAAGATACGTGTATTTATGCCACCACATCTAGGGTTGGGTGAGCAAGGTGGCGGTCCGATCCCACCAAATTCAAACTTGATATTTGATATAGAAGTCACTGGGATTGCAGAATAAAATAATTTTCGAAATAAAAAAAAGCCCGGACGTTTGTGTCAGGGCTTTTTTTTGATTTATACAGGGTTATTTCTTCCAATTCTGTGACTTCATCATAATGGTGGCTTTCAGAATATCCTTTTGCGATATCTGACCCACCAATTTACCATTCTCAACAATAGGAAAGCGACGTCGTTTGTCATGCAGGAATTTATTCGCAGCGTCAAAAATATTCATATCGCCATCAATGGTTTCGACATTTTTGGCCATTCGGTTCTCAATTTTATCATCTTCCGGAGGCATATTATAATACCGACTCTCACTAATGTGCTTAATACAATCCCCTTCAGAAATAATACCTACCAACTCGTTTTTATCATTGACTACAGGACCACCCGATATTTTATTGTTTATCAATGAATCTATGGCCTCTTCAATTGATTGTTCAGGTCTAAAAGTGATTAAATTCTTAGTCATGAAATCACTTACTTTAAAGGGAAGATCCTCGGTT
>JBATIW010000273.1:0-17708 GCA_049668005.1 Maribacter sp. | reverse complement strand
GCTATAGGATGAAGGGGCTTCAGGAATTCTGGAATAAGGAAGTGTTTCATTCATGGTTTCTTGGGCTAAGGTTAAACTCGTCACCAGGATTACTAGCAAACTAAAATACAATTTCATATAATTTATTATTGAACTTATGTGATTATTTTGGAATTAACTGTACAACAAATTTAGCTTCATTTTGTTCTAAAATCATAAACCCTTCATCCAAGTTTTGCTGCGTAACGGCATAGGGATAAAAAGTAATTGGTTCTATGCATATCATATTAGAAACTTCTGTCCATAACATAAAGTTACCAAAACCATGGGTTTTAATCGATAACCATTTTGAATCCTCTAATACCAGTGATTCACAATTTTGTACTTGCAGTGCCCTACTGCCTACCTGAAGCACTTCTGAGAGCGAGACAATCCTATCTTTTGTCACAATAGTAGATCGTTCCGAATGGATCTTAAACGCAGGATGATATCCCAACATAAAAGGCATCCCTTTTTCTCCTGAAATCCTGAAGGTTATCGTGAGACCGACTTCGGAAAGTTCAAGCCGTTTTTCAAACATAAAATCATAAGGCCAAAACAGTAATGCCACAGATGATTTATCAGGATATTTAGAATTTTTAAGCTTTGTTTCAGCCCTATACCTTTTTTGATATATGGCCTCACTTTCTGATTGTTCCACCAATTCATACTCCAGTTCCCGGAGTATTCCATGCTGGTCCTGTACGGCAGGTCCCCTAGGCGTTTTGACCAAATAATCCGCTTCCGCGGTTGGGCCAATAATGGGAAACATTTCAGTATCTGAATTACGCCAACCGGGACTTCCTTTTTGGTGCATGTATTCATGCCCCTTCGTAATGAAACTTACCAATTCGCCACGGTCGATTTTTGCTGCATGGTTGCCTAATGTCAGTATCACCATTAGTTGTTGGTTAATGAGTCAGTATGGTTAAAGTCCGTTTATTGCACCATCCAACCAAGATAGGCGATCGTTGGTCCAATTCTTCAAGTACCCGATTTCATCACTATGACTACTACCAACGAAATTATTGGGCCAAATATAGGTGCCCAATATATTCCAAGTGTTAAAATTTGACGTAATGGAACCGGCTTTGTTCAAAGTGGTAACATAACCATCGACCTTACTATCTATGGACCCATTTGACAAAACACCACCTCTTAAGTTATTCCAACGGTCCTTTAAACGCAATACAAATTCTGGATCTTGCATTAACCTGGTCCACCAAAATGGTACTTGCCAAAAATCCGCTGAACATCTCTCATTGAATTTATATGCCCAGACATTGGTTTCGCCGCCACTGCAGTAATCCGCATTTCCGAAAGCCAAATTAAAATCCCAAATGGGACCTAATTTTAATTTATCGTTCTTATCCTTATACATAAAGGTGCTCAAACGATACCCATCTACGTTATTCGAAACCTCATTAAGCAAAAAGAAATCAATAAAGCTATCAACATCTATGTAAGCGGCATATCCAAGAAGAGGGTCAGTGAAATCATCAGACGCAAGTGCATCCTCGAACTGGGCCATATAATTGGAGATATAGACCTTTTGTTCAGTGGTTATATCTTCAGCATCGGGCTCTTCGTATAGGAAATTTATTTTCTGACCTATCATTGCATTGGGTGGGTCATAAAGGGAAGTGAATGAGTTCTGATCATTGTATCCTTCGCCCAAGTTACTTCCCGCAGTTTTATCAATCTTCAAAATATAACCCCCAGTAAGATCCTCACCTGTGTTTTCATCATCCTTAAGTTTATTGATATCAATACGATTGCTGTCACGTTTTAACTTTTCCATAAAAACATAGACCCCTTGGAATGTATTGTTGATATTGAGTTCCACAAACTGGCTGCGACTGGCGTACCTATCCATATCCCGGGAAAGGTCATAAATCAATATATTCCGTACAAGTGATTTATCGCTGTAGGGCGCATATAATATCCAATCCTCTTCCTCCGGCATACCCAATACGGATACATCCAAGTCTTCATTATTTTCGTCCCTTGTCTCCAAACCGTATGATTTCTTAGGAAACATTTGGGAAGAAGCCCCCCTAATCTCTATCCCGATTTTACCTGTGAAAGAAACGATATTCGCTTCGTTAATGGAGATTTCGGCATCAATTTTGGGTTCATCCACAATGGTAGAACCGTTCGTGTTTATTGAAAATATAGGCAATTTGTCTTCGGGTGGAATTTCAGCCTCAGGGGTTTCCTCTTCAATAATGGTTGTAGAAGTAGTATCATCATTACTACAACTTGTAAAAAAGACTACGAAAAATAAAAGTAAGATCGTTAAAGCGTATTTCTTGGCTTGGATAAATATCAATTTCATTTAGAACAATTTTTTTCAAGATACCAAAACTATTCAATAAATCCTTTGTCGCGCATCCATTGGTCATTGAACATTTTACCCACATACCTACTCCCGTGATCATGGAACAAGACCACAACAACATCATTTTCACTAAAGTGTTCTTTGAGTTGCAGTAATCCTTTAATGACAGCACCAGCCGAATTACCCAAAAACATGGCCTCTTCCCTTGCTAATCGCTGTGTATAAATTGCCGCATCCTTATCGGTTACCTTGGTGAAACCATCAATAACCTCAAAATTTACGTTTTTTGGTAGAATATCCTCCCCGATTCCTTCAGTGATATATGGATAGATTTCATTTTCATCGAAAATGCCCGTCTCATGATACTTCTTAAAAACAGAACCAAAGGTGTCAATGCCCCAAATCTTGATGTTTGGGTTTTTGGATTTCAAGTAGGAGCCAATACCCGAAATAGTGCCACCCGTGCCTACACCAGTAACAAAATGGGTAACCTTCCCATTGGTCTGTTCCCAAATTTCAGGACCAGTACTTAAAAAATGCGCCTTTGAATTTGAGGGATTGTCATATTGATTCACATACCATGCATTGGGAATCTCTTCGGCCAATCGTTTTGCCGTTGAATAATAACTTCGCGGGTCTTCTGGAGCGACTTCAGTGGGACATACGAAGACCTTACTGCCCATTGCTCTAAGAATATCGATTTTTTCTTGGGATTGTTTATCGCTTATTACACAAATTAGTTTATATCCTTTTATAGTGGCCACCATTGCCAAACCCATTCCTGTATTGCCCGACGTACCTTCTATTATCGTCCCACCTGGCTTTAACCGCCCATCAGCTTCAGCATCCTCAACCATTTGAAGTGCCATACGATCTTTAACCGAGTTTCCTGGATTGAATGTCTCGTATTTTGCCAATACCAAACATGGAAGGTCTTTTGTAAGTCTATTTAATTTAACCAAGGGTGTATTCCCAATTGTACCCAATATATTTTCTGCGTATTCCATCTAATTATAAAGATAGGTTTTTGAATTATAGTTAATGATAATAGAAACAAGGATACAAGGATCTGGCTATTCAAACCTAATAGCCTTGACCGGATTTATTTTGGTAATAATATACGATGGTACCAAAAGCATTAGTAAGCATAAAATCAACACTCCCATATTTAAGAGTACAACCGTTGAAATATCAATATGTACCGGAATATATTCGATATAGTATTCCTTTGGATTTGGAAACTTCAACAAGCGGTACTTCTGTTGGATCCAAATAAAGCCCAGTCCCAACAAGTTGCCCCAAAAAAGGCCAACTGCAATCAAATAGGTCGCATTGTACAAAAATACTTTACGAATACTCCAATTTGCACACCCCAATGCCTTTAAAATACCTATCATCTGGGTGCGTTCTAGAATTAAGACCAATAAGGCAGTAATCATATTAATACCACCAACAATGATCATTATACCAATAATTAAGGCAATATTAAAGTCGAAAAGTCCAATCCATTCAAATATTTTATAGTACTTACTTATGACCGTCTGTGTATCCAGGGTAGAGAGTGTCTTTCCATAAATCTCCCTGCTCTTTAGGTCTATATCATCAAAACTATTTAAAAAGACCTCAAAATTGCCTACTTCAGTATCTTTCCACTTATTCATTCGCTGGATATGACGTATGTCAATAAATACGAAGGTGCCATCAATTTCCTCGAAGCCACTATCGTAAATACCTATAAGCTTGAAATTTCTTTGATTGGGTTTTAAAGGGTCTTCCTCTTTAGGAAAAAAAGCAGAAAAAGAATCTCCAATATGCAGTTGTAGTCGGTTGGCCATTAATTGGGATAACAATACCTCAGTATTCAAATCGCCCGAATAATCAGGTAATTCCCCTTTAACCAAATATTCCTTGAACACTTCCCAGTTATAATCAGTACCGACACCTTTGGCAATAAAACCCTCAAAAGTATTTTCGGTCCTGATAATACCCCCTTTGGTAGCTACGGCCTGCACATGCGTAATACCTTCAACAGAAGTGAATTCAGGATAAAAATCCTGTTCAATGGATACTGGTACAACGGAAACATCGGATGTATTGTTATCGTAGTTGTATATTTGTATATGCCCGTTAAAGGCTGCTACTTTTTCGCGAATCTTGTGCTTAAGTCCAACACCCGTTGCAATCGCAATCAACATCATAAAAACACTAATAGCAATAGCGGCAATGGCTATTTTTATTATTGGTGCGGATATGCTAATTTTATGCTCCTTGCCCCTAATGAGTCGTTTGGCTATAAAATATTCTAAATTCAAATTATGGCGTTTTTATCCAGTTTCAAAAGTACAGTTTTCTTATGGTTTTTAGTTATGTCGGCTTGCGGAAACACCCAAAAATCATTTAAAAATACACAAGCCCACAATATTGGGAATACCGAACAGGAGAGACAAAATGCCATTATCGTAGGCGCGAATAGAACTCAGGAATACCTTGGATTATTAAAAGAAAAAAAGGTAGGAATCGTTGCTAACCAGACCAGTGTGATTTTTAAAAACAACAAAAACCATTCGCACTTAGTAGATTCTCTTTTGAGCCTCAATATTGATATTAAAAAAGTTTTTGCGCCAGAACATGGATTTCGGGGACAGGCCGATGCCGGGGAAAAGATAAAAGACGGATTGGATACCAAGACCGGATTGCCTCTAATTTCGCTCTATGGCAAAAACAGAAAACCCTCTAAAGAACTTTTACAGGATTTGGATGTGGTGTTATTCGATATCCAGGATGTAGGTGTACGTTTTTATACCTATATCGCGACACTGCAATTGGTCATGGAAGCCTGTGCGGAAAATAACATTCCTGTCATTGTTTTGGATCGGCCAAACCCCAATGGCCATTATGTTGACGGCCCAACCATGGAGAAAGCGCATACCGGCTTTTTGGGTATGACCACAATACCACTTGTTTATGGAATGACCATAGGCGAATATGCCAATATGATCAATGGAGAAGGCTGGCTGGAAAACAAATCAAAAGTCGATTTGACAGTGATACCCCTGGAAAATTACACTCATGAATCTGAATATGGTTTGGTCATTAGACCCTCTCCAAATTTACCGAATGATACCGCAATAAACCTCTATCCAAGCCTAGGATTGTTCGAGGGAACCAACATCAATGCAGGCAGGGGAACCGAGTTCCAATTTCAACGTTATGGGGCCTCATTCCTGGATAGTACCCAATACAGTTTTAGATATTGGCCAAGACCAAATTTTGGTTCTAAAAGTCCTAAGGAAAATGGAAAGGTATGTTATGGAAAAGATTTATCCACGTTTCCAAAAATGAGTGGGGTTTCCTTAAATTGGATTATCGATGCCTATAAAAACGCCAAGGATAAAACCAAGGTTTTTAATACCAGCGGTTTTACCAAACACGCCGGGACCGAGAAATTACAGCAGCAAATTGAAGCTGGCCTTTCCGAGGAAGAAATTAAGAAATCCTGGAAATCGGATTTAGATATATTCAAGAAAATAAGAGCCAAATACCTGCGCTACGATTAATTAGGCAATTTCTTTTTCATTGCCTCTACAATATTGAAGGCAGCCGGACAAATAGCCACATTTTTTAAGGTCAAATGACTAATTTGATGGAATTTCTTTCGGTCTGTATGCGGAAACTCACGGCAAGCCTTGGGCCGAACATCGTATATAGAACAATAATTATCGGAACCCAGAAAAGTACAGGGTACCCGCTGAAGTACGTAGTCATTGTCCTCATCCAAACGTAAATAGCTTTCTATGAACTGTTGGGGTTTTAACTTTAAGTGCTTTGAGATCCGTTCCACATCTGCATTGGTAAAGAGCGGGCCCGTAGTCTTGCAACAATTGGCACAACTAAGACAATCGGTGCGCTGAAACTCCGCTTCATGCAATTCCTGCATGATATAATCCAGGTTTTTAGGTGGCTTTTTTTTTAGCTTGACAAAAAATTTCCTATTCTCCGCATGCTTCTCTTTCGCCTTAAGGGGAAGTTGTTTTAAAACCTCATCCATTATTCAACAAGCTTAATGAAGTTTCATATAAATCCCTGCTCCAACTTTCAGAAACCCTTGATATTTCTTTGGAAAGTACTTCTTGCTTGCTTATGATTTTCTGACCCACGGTTGAATTATAAAAATCATTTAGCGCTTCTTTATGCGATTCGGTCATTTTTGAACGGTCCTTTATCAATAGTTTGCCAGCTTCAGATTGATAGAATCCTATCATTTTTCTTATTTCGTCATGTGTGAAATTCGCTTGATAAATCGGAATTAGCAGCATTTTCATTTCGCCCAATGCCTTACTTTTATTCCCCTCTAAATATTCCCAACCTTGGGCATTATTTTCATCTTTAGGAAATTGGCTTCCCAACATTTTTAATAATTCACCATAGGCAAATTCGTACTGCAACATAGTTCCATTATGATCTAAATAATCGGATATATCCTTGGAGTGGTCAGACTCCTGTGCACTGAAGGCCAAAGGGATTAAAAGAAGACAAAAAATAAATTTCTTGATGTGACGCATTATCCGTTTTTTAGAATGGCGTAAAAGCCCCATTTTTGTATGCAAAGTACGAATTATACGCCAATGGATATTTTTGGGGAAGCATTATTGGATTATCAAAATGGAAATTACATTGAGGATATACAGACTTTCTCATCTCTTGATGAAGCGGATACAATATCTGTACCCTATCTTTTCAGGAAGTATGGGGAAATGCCGTTAATCGAACAAAAGGCATTGCAACTATGCCGAGGGAGTGTATTGGATATTGGTTGTGGAGCTGGTAGCCATAGCCTTTACCTCCAAGAAAAAAAATTACAAGTCACTGCTTTGGACAGCTCCATAGGTGCTATTGAAACTTGTAAACAACGGGGCGTTAAATCAACGCAAAACTGCCCAATCCTTGATTTTAAGAATCAAAAGTTTGATACCCTCTTATTGCTGATGAACGGTATTGGTATCGTGGGCAAACTAGAATCATTAAAGACTTATTTGACCCATTTTAAATCACTTTTAAATCCAAACGGTCAGATCCTATTGGATTCCAGTAATATTATTTATATGTTCAATACCGACGAAGATGGTGGGTATTGGATTCCTGATTCGAAAGAGTATTATGGTGAGGTACAATTCACAATGAAATACAATGGCGAAATAGGCAAACCATTTTCATGGTTATATTTGGATTATAATACCTTGCAAAATGCTGCTTGGGAGTGTAAATTTGAATGCGAAATTGTAAGTGAGGGTGATCATTACGACTATTTAGCTAGATTGACCGCCATATAATACAAGTAGGCACGTTTTTTGCGTTATCTTTTTACATTCTAAAATTTAGGCTATGAAAAATCGATTTTTGGCAATACTAATTATGTTTTTGGGCTTATCAATAAGCTGCTCAAAAGATTCAGCGGATGATGGAACAAATCCAGTTGGTATTGATAAAACTGCAAATTTAAAAGCCATCGGGGATTCTGCCAATGAGATTCTCTCGAACAACACCTTCGATAAACTACGTATTGAAATTTCTTATGTAAAAGGATTCAGGCCAACTTTCAACGCAATGGCCGACTTTGTTTTATTTCTAAAACAACATTCCTTTAAACAGGATATTGAATTGTTATATCAAGAACTGCCTTCCCCTAATGAAGAAAGCCTTACGATTGAAGAGGTTTTTGATTTAGAGAAGGAGAACAGAACGGTCTATAATGATGGCAGCACCTTGGCCATTTACATTTATTTTGCCGATGCCCCATCCGATGAAGATAAAGAGGAAGAGGAATTAGTCACCTTGGGAGCGGTCTATTGGAACACATCAATGGTTATTTATGAAGATACCATTCGCAAATTGGCCAGCAAAAGCGCGGTGGTTTCGGTCGGTGATGTAGAAACTGCAACTTTAAACCATGAATTTGGGCATTTATTGGGCTTGGTAGACCTAGGCTCAACACCTGTAAATGACCACGAAGATGTCGATAATGAAAGCCATTGCAATGTTGATGGTTGTCTTATGGGCGCAGAATTGCAGTTTGGAGCAGGAATGAAAAAAATGCTTGAAAATAGAGCCTCCAAGGGAATTGTTGATGCTCCTGGATTAGGCCCGGAATGTATTTTGGACCTTCAAGCGAACGGTGGCAGATAATCCCTACGGAATATTCAAATACTTATGGGTTTGCAACGATACTTTCCATTTGGGATTTTCCATAACATAATCCACAAGTAATGGGATTATCCTTTCCCGCACACTCCATTCGGGTTGTAGGTATAGTATGCAATCCTTGTTCACCTTTGCGGCCTGTTCTTCAGCAAAAATCAAATCATGTTTGTTAAAAACAATAACCTTTAGCTCATGGGCCTCGTCATAGATTTTACCAAAAGGCAGCTTATTTTTTTTGGGCGAAAGGCAAATCCAATCCCAATCGCCAGTAAGCTCATAAGCGCCAGAGGTTTCAATATGTGTCTGAACATTCTTGGCCTTCAAAGCATGGGTCAGTGGACCCATATCCCAAGTCAAAGGCTCTCCGCCAGTAACAACGATAGTATCTGAATTTTTGGCCGCTTTTTCAACAATACTTTCAATATCAGTTGGTGGATGTGTCTCGGCATTCCAGCTTTCTTTTACATCGCACCAATGACAACCAACATCACAACCACCTACACGAATAAAATAGGCAGCTGTCCCCTTGTGATAACCCTCACCTTGAATTGTATAAAATTCTTCCATTAACGGAAGCATCAATCCTTTGTTAACCAATGATAGAACATCCTCATTTACCATTTGGCAAAGATAGTACTAACTTATCGTTTTATTGTTGCCTAAAAATGCCCTATTTTTATGAAAAATTAGACTTCATGAGTACCAAAGACGAATTCTTTGCACATATAGAAAAAGGGTATACCACCAAAGGTGATTTCATAACGATGGGAGCAGCAATGCTCGAAGGTGAAGCTGTAACCAATGCTCTAGTAAAGATTCCTTTAAAAACGTTGAACCGTCATGGCCTTATCGCTGGGGCCACAGGTACAGGCAAGACCAAAACGCTTCAAGTATTTGCAGAGAATTTATCCAACAAAGGTATTCCTGTTTTACTCATGGACCTTAAAGGTGATCTTAGTGGTATTGCCCAACCAAGTCCGGGACATCCTAAAATTGATGAACGGCATGAAAAAATAGGTATTCCGTTTGAGCCCAATAGTTTTCCAGTCGAGATTCTATCACTTTCAGAACAGGATGGTGTTAAATTACGGGCCACAGTTTCAGAATTCGGACCAATACTTTTATCACGAATATTGGATTTGTCCGAGACACAAGAAGGAATTGTCGCTGTAGTGTTCAAATACTGTGATGACAACAAATTACCACTTTTAGATCTAAAGGATTTTAAGAAGGTATTACAATACGCCACAGGAGCAGGAAAGAAGGAATTCACAAAGGAATATGGTCGAATCTCAACGAGTTCCACAGGTACCATCTTGAGAAAGATCATAGAAATGGAACAGCAAGGGGCTGATTTGTTTTTTGGGGAAAAATCATTTGAAGTTGATGATCTGACCAGAATTGATGAAAATGGAAGAGGCTATATCAACATTATTCGATTGACGGATATACAAGACCGGCCAAAGCTGTTCTCTACATTTATGCTTAGCCTTTTGGCAGAGATTTACGCTACGTTTCCAGAACAAGGTGATAGTGATAAACCGGAACTGATACTTTTTATCGATGAAGCCCACTTGATTTTCAAGGAAGCTTCAAGTGCTTTATTAGATCAAATTGAAAGTATCGTTAAATTAATCCGTTCTAAAGGCATTGGTCTTTATTTTGTAACCCAAAACCCTACCGATGTGCCCAATGAAGTATTGGCACAATTGGGTTTAAAAGTACAACATGCCTTGCGCGCTTTTACAGCCAGGGACAGAAAGGCAATTAAACTAACGGCCGAGAACTATCCTATATCGGAATATTACGACACCAAGGAAGTATTGACTTCATTGGGTATTGGCGAAGCATTGATTTCCGCCCTTGATGAAAAAGGCAGACCCACTCCGCTTGCCGCTACTCTTTTACGTGCTCCTATGAGTCGTATGGATGTGCTTTCCGATGGAGAACTTAAGTCTGTTATCAAGAATTCCGACTTGGTTGGTAAATACAACAAAGAAATCGATAGGGAAAGTGCCTATGAAATTCTCAATGAAAAGATAGAAAAGGCTGAAAAGGAAGCCGAAAAAGAAAGAGAAAAACCAACAAGTAGAAGATCGTCTACCAGGAGGAGTACAAGACAAAACCCAGTTATCAAGGTGTTGACCAGTGCCACTTTTATTCGCGGGGTCTTAGGGGTGTTGAAAAAAGTAATGCGATAAAAAAATATGAGGAAGATTTTTATTGTTACCGCCATTTTCGCGATTACATTCATGACGCAATGTACTGAAGAAAAAGACACTACTTTTCTAATTTCCAACACCAAAGTTGGAAAACTTGAAAGAATTAGTCTTGTTCGGGATTTGGGAGTTATTTATGACCAGGATTCCATAGTAAGGGATACCATGCAATTGGCATTGGGTTTTGGCGCTCGTAGCATTAATATCTATGAAAAAGGAGGTAGTCATCTCCTGACTTTGACACCAAGTAACGATAGTATTCCAAAGATCCAGAATGTTAGGGTTAACGATCCAAGATTCTTAACCGATAAGGGTATTGGACTAAACAGTACGTTCAAGGACATCAAGGAAAAATATTCCATCCAGAAAATCGTAACCTCAATAAACAACATTGTGATTTTCGTTAAAGACAGTGATGTGTACTTTACTATAGATAAAAGCGAATTACCTGCAAATCTTAGATATGTTTCAAGTCCGAATATTGATGCCGTCCAGGTTCCAGACAATGCTAAAATCAAATACTTAATGATTGGTTGGGAATAGATTTTCCATAAAACCGATTTTAACTCTGTATTTAATTTTTAACAAATCAACTCCCTTATTCAATAATGAGAAAACAACTCAACAAATACCTTCCGTTGGCTTACGGCTCCTACTTTAATGTATTGGCGACTTTCTCCAAGAAAAAGGCGACGGAAAAAGCCTTTGCATTATTCTGTACGCCGAGAAAAGGAAGGGTTAGACCTGAACAACAGGAATTTTTGGAACAAGCAAAAAGCCGAAGAATAAAGGCTATGGACATAGAGTTACAAACGTATCATTGGCAAGGAGAGAAAGAAACAATTTTACTATTGCATGGATGGGAAAGCAATGCCTTTCGATGGCGAAACTTAATCTCCTTTCTTAAAAACGAAGGCTACAATATTGTAGCCTTTGATGCTCCGGCCCATGGCCATTCTACGGGTACCATATTCAATGTGCCTCTATATACCGAATGTACTAAAGCTGTAATAGATTTTTACAACCCAAAAATATTAATAGGACATTCTGTTGGTGGAATGAATTCTTTATATAATCAAGAGAAATACCCCAATGAAGAGATAGCTAAAATCGTGACCATTGGATCCCCATCAAGACTTCAAGACATAATGGTCCATTATCAACAATTGCTAAAATTCAATGACGTGGTCATGAAGGGATTGGATGACTACTTCATGGAACAATTTGGTTTTAGAATAGATGAATTCTCAACATCCCAATTCAGAGGTCATCTATCAAAAAAAGGACTTCTTATCCACGATAAAGAAGATACAATTGCCCCCTTTAGTGCTTCAGAGCAAGTACATGCTTCTTGGAAAAACAGCACGTTTTTCAAAACCAAGGGATTTGGCCATTCCATGCACCAAGATGAAGTGAGCCATCGCATAATGGACTTTATTAAATCATAGAAATAGCATACATTTATTAAAACTATTTTCAACATGCAAAACGTATCACCTTTCCATATCGCCATACCTGTCCATAATTTGGCTGAATGCCGTAAATTTTATGGGGAAATACTCAATTGTGAAGAAGGTCGAAGTAGCGACCATTGGGTAGATTTTAACCTATTCGGACATCAATTGGTAATACATTACAAGCCAAAATCAAAAGAAGAATTGCATACCAATCCGGTAGATGGAAAGGATGTGCCTGTACCACATTATGGTGTTGTACTTCCTTGGGACACTTTCCAGACTTTTTCATCAGCCTTGAAAGCAAAAGGAATAGACTTTGTTATTGAACCTTACATACGATTTAAAGGTTTGGTGGGCGAGCAAGCGACTATGTTTTTTTTAGATCCAGCCGGCAACGCTTTGGAATTCAAGGCTTTTAAAGATATGGGGCAGTTGTTTGCCAAATAATTCGCTGAAATGAGCGTGAAAAGCGCTTTATATTGCCGACTTACCTTACTAAGAAAAGTTATTGGTATTATTACCGCTGCTTCCATTTTTCCCTAAACCAGATAAAAACTCCATATAGGGCTCCGAAGACCAGGCCCTCCAAAACTTCGCGCATTATTATTGCGTTGGAATATTCTTTTTCCAATATCAAGGAAATAATAACATACAGAAGTACTGCAGCCAATACTTGTATTAAGAGTCTTTTCTTATTCATTTATTTAATATTGATGAAACGCCTGTGACACAAACTCCAGGACTTTTGGCAGGGATTCGCGCCAGTATGTCCAGCTATGTCTGCCTTCCCTAACCCGATATTCATGTGGGATTTCTTTCTTTTTCATAGCAATATGTACGAGGCTATTACCTTCAAAAAGGAAATCATCATCACCACAATCTATATACCATCTAACGGATTTAATATCATCAACAGCTACGCTTTCTAATAATCTTAGCGCATTGTGATGTTCAAAATAGTCCTGTAATTCTTTTTCAGAATACTTTTGGTCGGTCTTATTCATTTGATCCTTAAAATTTTCTATAGTCAATGGCCCAATGTAAGCACTTAATGGACAAGCCGATGAAAATAACCCTGGATGGTGTAAGGCATACATAAAAGAGCCACCACCTCCCATGGAAAGTCCTGCTACTGCGCGATATCGCTTTTCCCCCTTAATGCGGTACTTTTTTTCAACATGCGGTAATAACTCTTCGAAAAAGAAATCCTCATAACGCCAGTCACCTTGGTTAAAATAACCACGTTGGCCTGTATTCGCATCTGGCATTATAATAATCATGGGCGTGGCCGTACCATCTTTTATGGCATTATCCGTAATTCGCAGTACCTCACCAAATTGTACCCAACCGGTTTGGTCATCACCAGCACCATGTAATAGGTATAATACAGGATAACTACGCTCTGATGTTTCATAGTCAGGTGGAAGATATACGGCATACTTGCGTTCACCTTTCAAGATTTTACTTGTCATGGTAAGATTATCATAGACCTTGCCTGTTTGAGCGAAGCTTGAAAAGAGGAATCCAAGGGTCAAGCAGAGTGAAATAAGTGATTTATTCATAATAATTGGCATAGTTCTTTCATTCAATAAATTAGAAGATACAAGTTAGTAAATCGCATTCAGTTATATTACCAGAATTTTAGCAAAGAACACGATCATAATTAAAGCCCAAATGGGCTTAACCTATTACAAAACCCCTTTTTCTAACCCAGAAAAAAGCAAATATTATATTGGGGACCCAACACAACCATGCTACAATGCGGTAAGCAACCACAAAATCATCAAAAACAATATTCAAAATAGGCAACCAAATTCGCAGGGTAACCGCCGCAAAACAGGCTGCATAGCTATAGATCATATATCCTTTGTGCAAGGATATGTCTTTATTGCGAACCGCGATGTATGCTTTTATAGTTGTGAAAAGCCAAAATAGGCCCAGACCCATAAACCCCAGTGTAGCTATAATACCTCCAGTGGCATAAAAGGCAATATAAATTCCACAAATACCACTAATTAGTGCGGAAACAATATAGACTTTGCCAATATTTCGGTGACGTTTTAAATTGGCATTTCTTAACTTTTGGCTAAATTGAATCCAACCAATTAGTAGGGCCAATCCACCGAGTAAAATGTGCCCATAGAACCCAATATTCCATAGTGTATTGGTGAGTAATTCATCACTTTTGGATGCCAAAAGGCCAAACTGCCTATCTACAACAAAATAAGCCAAGGGATATAACCCAACTGCAACGGCCAGAACCACAAATACAAACCAAGAAACTTTGTTGGTCTTATTCTTCATAATACTATTTATATCTCCAACTTGTTAAATCGGCTCCTTTAGGCGCACTTTCGGCGATGCGTTTCATGATTTTTGGAACATACATAGAATTATATCGCATGCGACTAATGGCATTTGGTTGTTCGGGATCACCGTTCCAACAATGCTCTGCTTTATCGCCGTAAGTTACCTCACCTTCATAATAGGGTTCAGTGGTATTCTCTAAAAAGTCCTCCATTAAATACACAGCGTTGTTCAGATAATAATTATCCATATCGCCGCAGTAAATATGTATTTTACCTTTTAGATTATTGCCTAATTTGTCCCAATCGCGTTCTAAAATATATCGAAGATCAAAATTCTCTTTCCAATATTCAGCAACCTTATGGTCAATATCCCCGGTCATTTTGTCCCAAAGTCGAACAGGGTAGCCATCATCACCTTGGGGCGAATAGGTTGCTTCCCAAATATCCCATTGTTGCCCGGATCTTGACTTATCGCCTAAAACCAATTCCAAATGATTTCCCGAACGTAAGGTAGATTGTATTTGGCCCAAATAATCACGATGCGAAGGCACTTCAAGTTTCTTGTGTTCACTTTGATAGTAATACGCATTTTCATCCTCGTAAATATTGGTAAGGCAATAGGCCCTAAAATCTATAGGATCGGGACAAGCTGCAAAACAGCCATTGTATTCCTCTGGATATTTGACTTGTACTGCCAAGGCCTCCCAACCTCCCGTTGAACCTCCGTATAAAAAGCGTGACCATCCTTCACCCATTCCCCTGAATTGTTTTTCAATTTCAGGAATAAGCTCATAGGTGATAGCATCACCATAAGGTCCTTGGCTTGCGGAATTTACAGCATATGAATCATCGTAATAAGGCGTTGGATGTTGTATTTCAATAATCAAAAATCTAGGAAAATCAGGTTCATTCCATCGTTTATAAAAATCATATGATTCCTGTTCTTGGATAATATTATAGCCTTCCATGTTAAAGCGGGCAGAGTATTCCGGTTTCATATTTGGATCTGGTGGAGTGGTCCTAAAGCCTCCAAAATCAGATGGAAAATGACCATGGAAAACCATCAAGGGATACTTGGCTTCTGGATGTTCATTGAATCCTTTAGGCAATAACACATGGGCACCTAAATATACATCCCTACCCCAAAATTCGGATAGTTTTTCAGATTTCACTTTTATATGTTTTATCCATTCCGTATCCGCTGGTTCTTCAATCGGCGGAACGATTTGATCCATAACCACATCAACATTTTGAATCCCCTTCCCTGTCACTTTTATTTTGAAAGGTTTACTATATATATTCCCTGGAGACCTATTCCACTGCTGACCTTCGCCATTGTCCATTGGTAACTTGACCGTATGACCTGTGGAAAGATCAAAGGTCTCGTAAACATGCAATAAGGCTTGCACATTATACTCACCTGGGGGCACATTGGAAAGACTTGCATAGGGATACCCAAAAACCGAATAGTCAAAAGTTATGGTTTCTCCTGGGGTCATTCCATCAACGTTCATTCCAAATATCAGTTGTGTACTTAAACCGTCATTAATTTGGAATCTAGGCTCTTTTTCGTCATTATTAGAGAGCATTACTAGTAAACGGCCATCCAATTGTTCTGAAGTAACGGATTCAGCAAAGGAAACTGAAATACTATTGTTTTTTTCATGGGATGGTTGACATCCCATTAAACAAAAAAGAGGGAGATAGAAAAAAGGAATCAGTTTTTTCATGCTAAAGGTAGATTTTCAACAAAAGGTACTGATTTACAAGCAATCAATCAAACCTGTCTGCAGCAGGCAGGTAACAATTTACTGAATCTTGCGTTATATAGTAGAAGAAACTTGGTGATTATACCAACTAAATTACTGATTTTGAAAAAGATACTACTTGTTGGAATAGTACTCACCGGTATTATCGTCATATCAAGTTGCGACTATGACGATAGTAACGATCTCGATGTTATTACACCGGTTGACAGTACAGACTCAAAAAATATAAACCGGAAATTATAAGGATTAATCCCTACTTCTATGCCTTTCCCGCGCCAATAATGTGTTTTTTAACAACATAGCTATGGTCATGGGGCCAACACCACCAGGAACAGGCGTAATAAAAGAAGCTTTTTTACTCACATTCTCAAAATCCACATCCCCTGTTATATAATACCCTTTTGGCTTGGATTCATCAGGGACCCGTGTTATGCCCACATCTATAACAACCGCATCGTCTTTTACCATTTCGGCTTTCAAGAAGTTGGGAACTCCCAGTGCAGAAATAATTATATCCGCTTGGGAAGTTATTTGTGTTATGTTCTTGGTACGACTATGGGTCAAGGTTACCGTGGAATTTCCTGGAAAACCTTTACGTCCCATTAAAATACTCATGGGACGACCTACGATATGACTTCTCCCAATGACAACGGTATGCTTTCCTTGGGTTTCAACACCATAACGCTCAAGTAACTCCAAAATACCAAAAGGAGTCGCTGGAATAAAGGTACTCATGTCTAAAGCCATTTTACCAAAGTTGGTAGGATGGAATCCATCAACATCCTTATCAGGATCAACGGCCATAATGACTTTTTGGGTATCGATCTGATCAGGTAAAGGAAGCTGCACAATAAACCCGTCTATATCATCATTCTGATTTAACTCCTCAATTTTTTTCAACAACTCGATTTCAGATGTGGTATTGGGCATTTGCACCAAAGTAGATTCAAAGCCAACGCGCTCACAGGAACGTACCTTGCTCCCAACATAAGTAAGACTAGCACCATCAGTACCTACGATTATCGCTGCCAAATGAGGAACCTTTTCACCATTCTCTCTCATTTTTGCCACCTCTGCAGCAATTTCCTCTTTGATTTGATTTGAAATTTTCTTTCCGTCAAGTATTTCCATTGGTAGTTATTAATTGGTTATAAAAATTAAGGTCGCATTCCTTTCATGCCGCCCATCATTTGCATCATCTTTTTACCACCACCGCCTTGCATCATTTTCATCATTTTGCCCATCTGGTCAAATTGCTTCAAAAGCTGATTGACTTCCTGAACATCGCGACCACTTCCTTTCGCGATTCGTTTTTTACGACTGGCATTCAACTTTGCAGGAGTTGATCTTTCATCAGGTGTCATGGAATGGATGATCGCTTCAATATGTTTAAACGC
>JBATIW010000272.1:0-1978 GCA_049668005.1 Maribacter sp. | reverse complement strand
TTCTGACTGAGCACAAGCTCTGCCTTTGTATCTTCCAAGATGTAATCCAACCTGTCCTGTGGATAGGATGGGTCTATCGGCACATAGGCCCCACCTGCCTTCAACACTGCCATTATCCCGATTACCATCTCCAGGCTTCTGTCCAAACACAAGGCTATCAAAGTGTCTGGTCTTAGAGTTTGTTTGGTCCTTTTCTTGTATCGGGCCCTGATATGCCTGGCCAGCTGGTTGCTCTTTTCGTTGAGCTCCCCATAAGTCAATTGCTGCCCTTCAAAGACCAGGGCAATGTTGTCAGGGGTCTTTTCCACCTGCTCCTCGAATAACCCATAGATCGTCTTGTCCCTGGGATAGTCTTTATCCGTTGCGTTCCATTCATATACGATCTGCTCGTAGTCCTGGGGACGGAGTAAACTGAGTTTGCTGTAAGCTTCCTGCGGTGATTCAACCAATTGATCCAGCAGATAGGTGTAATGATCGATCAACCTGGCAATGGTGTCTTTGTGGAACAAACCCGTGGCATAACCGATATCTCCTTCCAGTACTTCCCGACCGTCATCTATGAAGATGGACAGATCAAATTTTTCTACTTCATAGCCAGATGATCCTTGAAAAGGTTTGAAGTAATTGCTTTGCTCGTCGATTTGTTTGCTGTCCCCAACAAAACTCTGAACCCCGAACATGACTTGAAAAATAGGATGGCGGGACGCATCCCGTTCAACATCCATTTCTTCAACTAACTTCTCAAAGGGCAGGTCTTGATGTATTTGGGCCGCTATCTGATCCTGATGGACCTGGTGGATCAAGTCTTCGTAACTCTGCGATTGGCCAAGGATTGTCCTGTTTACTTGGGTGTTGACAAAGAATCCTATGAGCCCTTCGGTCTGCCGGTGATGCCGGTTGGCTATCGGGCTGCCGATCACGATGTCTTGTTGCCCGGTATATTTACCCAGAAGGATATTGATGCTGCTCAACAGCACACTATGTAAGGTTGTACCAAGGTCTTTGGCCAGGGCCCTTAACTTTTCACTGGTCTTCTTACTCAGAGTAAACGCCTGATAAGCCCCCCTATAGTCTGTCTGGTTGGGCCTTGCATGATCCGTGGGCAATTCCAGGTTCTGATAACCTGATAGCTTATCCTTCCAATAGCTTAATTGCTGACCCAATACCTCTCCTGTCAGATAGGTTCGCTGCCATACCGCATAGTCCTTGTACTGGATCTCTAAGGTGGGTAAACTGAATTCTGTGCCCTTGTCAACATAAGCCTCATAATAAGCAAACAGCTCCCTTTGGAATACATCGCTCGACCATCCATCACTGGCTACATGATGGGTGTTGATTAATAATAACGTCCTGCCTGATTTTTTTTCCGATGCTGATTTTTCCGATAAAATCCTGTAAAACTTAACCCTGATGGGATACTCTGTCTTTAGATCAAAGGGACGATTGATGTCTTCACGGATCAGGGCTTCATGATCGTCCGATTCCGCTATGCTTACTTCTTCAATAGGCAAGGGCTCGTTATGTACCCGCTGAATCCCCGCCTGATCATCCCCTTGTTCTATCGTGCTCCGTAATACCTCATGTCGGGAAACAATCTGTCGAAGGGCATATTTTATGCCCTCTATATCTGTTTGCCTTTCCAGCTCAAGCACCTCCGGCATATGGTAGGCGTTGGTCCCTTCCTCATACTGCTCTATAAACCATAAGCGCTCCTGGGCAAAGGAGAGAACCGATGGGTTGGTCTCTGTTCTGGGTATGATTAGCTGGGTCTGACCCATGCTATGAGACAGTAGTCGGGAAGGGGTTTTATATTTAAATATATCGGCCACCCTTAGCTCACAACCTAATGACTTACTCATCCGATGCGATACACGGATGGCCTGGATGGAGTTCCCGCCTATTCTGAAAAAGTCATCACTGATGCCCACTTTCTCCAAGCCCAATACCTCTTGCCAGATATTGCATATGGCTATTTCTG
>JBATIW010000271.1:0-5680 GCA_049668005.1 Maribacter sp. | reverse complement strand
ACCATAATCCATAAGTTTTCTCCAATTACCTGGATGATAAACGTCTTTTTTATACGGCTTTTCGGCAGATGTGCCCAGCCAAAGATTCCAATCCAATGTTTCTGGAATTGGGTCGCTACCTTTAGGTGCTGCCCCATCATACCCCCAATTCTTAGGCGACCATGCATGCACGGTATGTACTTTGCCAATAATACCGGATTGAATTAACAAAGTAGCCAATTTATAGTCGTAGAAAGAATGTACTTGAATTCCCATTTGGGTTACCAAATTTTTATCAGCAGCCAACTTTTTCATGGCTCTGGCCTCAGAAACATGATGTGTTAGTGGTTTTTGACAATAAACAGGTTTGTTCATGTTCATTGCCATCATAGAAGCTGGTGCATGGGTATGATCTGGTGTGGAAACTATTACCGCATCAATCTCATTCTCCATTTCTTTTAGCATTACCCTATAGTCTGAATACACTTTCGCCTTCGGATGCATTTTTTTGGCGGCAGCTAGGTAATTGGCATCAACATCGCATAAGGCTGTAACATCCACTAAGGAATGCGAGGATATGGCTTGGAGGTCCGCACCTCCCATGTTGCCAACTCCAATATGAGCTGTTCTTAGTCTATTGTGTGGTCCCATTTTTCCAATAAAAGATGGTGCTAACGCCAAGCCTAGAATTCCTAAGCTACTTTTTTTTACGAAATTCCTGCGATTCTTATTATGTGTACTCATTCTATGGTGTTTTTATTACTTTTTTAGTATAAATCCTTTACTCTTATATTTCTAAACCTAACTACATCCCCGTGCCCCAAAAAACCTATGTGGCCACTGGTTCGTTCTAATCCTGGATGTGCTTTATTATCCAGGGTGCCATTTTCACTTGCCTCCACAAAATCGCCATCAACAATGGAGGTTCCATTTAATATGATATTGATTTTCGAACCTTTGACAATCACCTCTTGTTTGTTCCATTCCCCTACTGGCTTTAGATAACCCCTCTTGGCAGGTATTATACCGTATACCGAGCCGTGATATTGGTAGGGTTGTAATTCGGCATACTTATCGGCTGTATTGTCTAAAATCTGCAATTCCTTGCCCAAATATGCAGCATCCCCTTCCAATGGGGCATGTATACCCAACCCGTTATTACTACCCGGGGTCAATTGAAATTCGAATTTCAATATAAAATTGCTGTATTGGTCGACAGTAAAAAGATTTCCTCCACTGCCACCCCCATTTGGATCAACGACAATCATACCATCGATAGCTTTGTAGGCGTCTTTATTTCCGATCCATCCATCGAGGTTTTTACCATTGAAAAGCTCCTTGAAACCCGTGTCTTCCTTTATTTGATGTGAGCCACAGGAAGCTGTAATAATTGTCAAGACCAAAATCAAAAAGTAGCATCTACATTTTGATATACCCATAATCGATATAAATTTTATTGGTTCATTATGAAATAATTCCTAATGGATTTGTGTCCTTCCAATTTCCTCTTGTGAAATCAGGGAAATTCTGCGGTGAACCTCCGCTGGCCACTGACCGCTCACTTAATGGTGCCACTGCACTCCAGAAACAACCTTCATATACATTTTGATCTAACGCAAGTCCATTTTGTAAGCACTCTACGATACGATACATCATCATACCGTCCATACCACCATGCCCAGTTTCTTTGGTAGCCTGATTCAATCTTTTATAAAGCGGGTGATCATATTTTTCATAAATAGCGGCCAATTGATCGCCTTGTGCCCACGAGTGATGGTTTTCAGTCGCACCTTCAACACCACCTTCCAATGCCACTCTTGTTGGGAAGCCTGCCAATGCCCCTTTCGTACCTTGGATCAAGTTATGTCTTGAATAAGGCCGGGGGCTAGTTTCATCCCACTGCACCATAATTGTACGACCCAAGGTTGTTTTGAGGATTGATGTATTCAAATCTCCCCCTTTGAAGTCTAATTTATTCCATTTATGATCCGCTGCATAATTTTTCTCTGCGTACAATTTTCTACCTATTGAGGGCGTTGAAAATGAAACCAGACTGCTAAAGTTGTCATCGGATCGTCCCAAGTTCATATATTGGGCAACAGGACCCAATCCATGGGTTGGATAAAGGTTTCCATTTCTTTTGGCATAGTGGTATGTTCTCCAAGAACCTGTTCCACGTTCCTGTTCTTCCATTTGACCTCTTAATTCATGAATATAAGCAGCTTCTGCATGAATGGGCTCTCCGATAACTCCTTGTCTACACATATTAAGGTACATGAGTTCTTCCCGGGCATAATTGACATTTTCCATCATCATACAATGTTTCTGGGTCTGCTCGGAAGTATTCACAATCTCCCACATTTCATCAAGAGTAACAGCTATGGGTACCTCAACAAAAGCATGGGCACCTTTTTTCATTGTTTCAATGGCCATTGGTGCATGGTTCATCCAGTTTGTGGCAATAAAAACCACATCCGGTTTAACTTCATCCAACATTTTTCGCCAGTTGTTTTCATCACCGTGGTACTGGGATATATTTTTATGTCTTTTACCTCCACCTATTTTTGTAGCCTCTTTACTCCATTTCTGGACATAATCCTCATAAAGATCACAGATAGCAACTACTTCAGTGCCGGGAAGGGACGCGAAAAATTTTAAATGCCCCGGTCCTCTTGCTCCCACGCCAATGAATGCCGCGCGTACAGTAGCTAACTTTGGGGCTGCGAAATCTCCCATATACTTTGCATCAAATGGGCGTTCGGGCATGGCATAAGCTCCATTTGCAATTGATGGTACCATGGCAATGGCCGCACCTGCCAAAGATGTTTTACGAATAAAATTTCTTCTGTTAATGTTTTTCATGTTCTACATTTTAGTCAAAATGGCTGAGTAACCACCACCACTTGAAAGTTTTATTTTATGTTTGGTATTTTTATCTACGGTATTCGACCTAGTCTTATAATCTTGGGCATTTCTCGAAGCATTAATTCCATCCTCGTAGGATTGCATTTCAAATGCACCTTCCCCCAAAAATGAAAAATCCAATTCGAAGTCGCGACCCGTCCAATCGGTCATGGCACCAAGATACCAATTATCCCCATTTCTTCTAGCAACTATAATATAATCTGAAACAGCGCCTTCAAGGACGACGGTTTCGTCCCAAATAGTTGGTATTTGAGTGATGAAATCAACGGTTTCCTGCTCTTTATAGTAAATCGTTGGCGATTCACACAACATTTGCATTGGAGCCTCAAACACGACGTACATGGCCACTTGATGCGCCCTTGTGCCAAAAGCCATGGGTCTTGTCCAATGGGAAGCGAAGTTAGGGCCACCGGTCTCATAATCCAGTTTGTTCATATTGACCATAGCACCCGGAGTAAAATCCAAAGGGCCGGCTGCCATGCGAATAAATGGAAGCGTAACATTGTGTTCTGGTGTTATTGCCGAGCTCCATTTATTGTTCTCATTACCCTTAACACCTTCATAGTTTATGATATTGGGCCACATACGTTCAACGCCGGCAGGTTTAAATGCGCCATGGTAGTCCACCATCAATTTATACTTGGCAGCGATTTCCGCAATTTTCTCATAAGATTCCACTACATATTGGTCACTGCGTTGCATAAAATCTGTTTTAATCCCCACTGCACCCCAACTCGCATATAATTGTAGAATCTTTTCTGGATTTTCATACAACGGTTTCCAAAGGACCCACAGTATAATTTCGACATTTTTGGATTTGGCGTACTTTATTAATCCAGGTACATCGATATCCGCATTGTCTTCAAGTATTTCCGTTGTGGATTTTGTCCAACCTTCATCAAGAATCACGTATTCTATGCCGTTCGTTGAAGCAAAATCAATAAAATATTCATAGGTAGCGTCATTTACCCCAGCTTCAAAATCTACTCCGTAAATATTATTGGCATTATACCAATCCCAAGCAACTTGGCCAGGTTTGATCCAATCGGCATTTGGGATTTTAGAGGGTTTGGCAAGTTGAGTGACCAGATTACTTTCTACGAAGGTTTTATCATCATCACTTACAATGAAAACGCGCCATGGGTAGGACCGGTTACCATTGATTTTCGCAATATAATCTGCCTCTTCGGTAATTATTTGGTTCCTATCTGGGTTAAAAGCCTCATTTGGTATCGCATTTAATACATACTTCGGAAATTTTGCATTCAATGTAGTATTATCGCTTTTTTCAAGAAATAGCCCAGGATAATTGTGCAAAGAGGATTCTGTAAATAAAACTTTAGCCTTTTTAGTATCAAACAGAACTGGGAGACTACAAAAATCACCGGTGGCAAAATCAGCAATTCCTTTATTTATATACTCCCGTTCGTTATGTGAATACATTGATTCTTCTTGAGGAAAAAAGGAAGAGGATCCCTTCGGAAAAGTCAAAGTCAGTTGTTCATCCACAACTTTCTTTGTTTTGGAGCTTTTATCGATAAATTGATAGGCAATACCATCATTGAATGCCCTGAATAAAAGCTGATACCTTCCTTTGAATGTGAGGGCTAACTGATTATAATTATTTTGAATGGTGGCATCCTTATTCGGTATCTGAACAGCTAAGGTCTCCCGTACACTTTCAATACTCTTGCGTATTAATTTTGGTGAAGCACCTAGGACTCTGTCATCTCCCATATTCATCGAAATAATGGCTTTTTCGATAACCGCGTTTCCATCCAAACTAACATTCCAATTTATCGTTTCAGATAGTGTTATCATTACGTTGAGCCTTCCATCAGGGGACGATATCGATACGTCCTGGGCAGTTACCATGCTTAGTGGCATTAGAAAGACCATTAGGATTGCCGAAAATCTGGTTATTGATTCCATATATTGAATATATAAAGTTACTAGGTAGGTTCAATTGAACAAGTTACAATAAAACCTGTCAAAATTGAAATCATTTCGACGGGATATTGATATGATCAATATAGAGGTAATTATGTCGAAATTACATTTAATGGAGACATTGAAAAACGGTTTCCGTATTTATGAGCTCCCCCATGAATTTCATGACATGGAATTAGAAGAAGGTAGCTGTCCGTTTTTTAAGCTTGGTTCTTTCATATCAATATCTAATTGCGTACGTATCTGTTTGAGCTAGCTGGGTAGCGTTTGCCTATATCAAAACAAACAAGAAAGGGTGTTTCATTACTTTGTGAATTTTCGTTGAATATACTTCAGGAATTACGTTATTCACTTCTCTTAATTACCGCTGACAAATGCATCCAATCTTTCAAATGTAGAGCCCCATCCGTTATAAAAGCCCATTTGCTCTTGTTGTTTACAATACGCTGCCGTCTCATGGATTACTTTGAATGTAAACTTGGTTTGATCTCCGTCTTCCTCAAAATGAACATGCAGTTCTACGCCCTCGGTCATTGGTTTAAAATCAGCGGAAGAAACGATTTTTTCATTTTCCACTATTTGTGAATATATCCCTTCAGTAATGAATTCCCCACCATTGGGCATTTGCATGACATATTTCCAATGGCCACCTACTTTGAATTCATGTTCAATCACTTTGGTTTCCATTCCCTTTGGTCCCCACCATTGGGCAATATGTTCCGGTTGAGACCAGGCATTCCAAACCAATTGAAGTGGAGCATTAAAAATCTTTTCTATTGTCAAGGTGCGATTTTTCAAGTCGTTCATGTTATATCTGTTTTGGATT
>JBATIW010000270.1:0-7449 GCA_049668005.1 Maribacter sp. | reverse complement strand
AAGCCATTCAAAAGAAAAAAAGGGAAGCCCGCAAAATAGACCGTCAAATTGAAAGGTTGATCCGAAACGCGATTGCTGCTTCGAATAAAAAGGCAGGAGCAGGAAAAGTCACAAAGGTATCCTCGAATAAATTCATTCTTACTCCAGAAGCAACACTGGTGGCCAATAATTTTTCCGCAAATAAGGGAAAACTTATTTGGCCGGTGGAAAAAGGAATAAAAAGTCAAGGTTTTGGCGTATACAAAGATGCGGTTTATCCTGGAATCAAACATCAAAGCAATGGTGTGATCATTACAACCGATGAAGGGGCCATGGCAAGGGCGATTTTTGAAGGTGAAGTTATTGCTATACTTTCGGTCCCTGGTGGAAATAAAGGGGTACAATTAAAACATGGTAATTAGATAAGTACGTATTATAATTTATCGGATCTCTATGTGAAAAAGGGCGATAAAGTAGCTATAAAAGATGCGTTGGGAAAAATATATACCAATCGGTCTAATGGACAAACACGCCTAAAATTCTATCTTTACCAAGATACATCGCGATTGAATCCAGAAGAATGGGTTTATCAACTTTAAGTATTTAAAATGTCCGGGAAAACAAAACAAATTACCGATTTAAAAGGAACCTTTGAACTGCACAATGGAGTAAAAATGCCATATTTTGGATTAGGCGTTTATTTATCTGAAGATGGTCAAGAAGTTATAAATGCAGTGAAATGGGCAATTGAAGCCGGATACAGGCATATTGATACGGCATCTACATATAACAATGAAGAGGGCGTTGGGGAAGGTTTAATGCAAAGCGGAATCAATAGGGAAGAAGTTTTTGTTGTCAGTAAGGTCTGGAATTCAGACCAAGGCTATGATAGCACGCTCAAAGCTTTTAACGACAGTCTAGAACTATTGAAATTGGATTATTTGGACCTATACCTTATCCATTGGCCTGTAAAAGGGGAATACAAGGATACTTGGCGTGCCTTAGAGTATTTGTACAAAGAAAAGAAGGTACGGGCCATAGGCGTAAGTAATTTTTTGAAGCACCATTTGGAAGATCTATTAAAGTCGGCCGAAATTGTTCCTATGGTAAACCAAATGGAGTTTCATCCTTATTTGGTTCAACAAGATTTGGTTGATTATTGCAACGCACATCAAATACAGTATGAAGCTTGGTCACCCATGATGCAAGGTCGTATCTTCGATTTGAACAGTATCAAGAAAATTGGTCTTAAATATGCCAAATCCCCAGCACAAGTAGTTTTGCGATGGGATTTGCAAAAAGGGGTGATAACCATACCTAAATCGGCCAAAAAAGAACGAATTATCGATAATGCCAATCTTTTTGACTTTGAACTTTCAGATGAAGATATAGTTTTTATGGATAGTCTTGAAAAAGGGCAAAGATTCGGGCCAGACCCCGATACTTTTGATTTCTAAGGTCTTACGAATATTAATGACCCATAAATAGGGCCCTGAGTTCTGTTGCCTCGCTGGGTTTCATTTTACCAGCTAGGACCAAACTCAATTGCTTTCTCCGAAGAGCGGCTGCAAAACGTTCTTTTTCCAATTCGGTTTCTGGTTCAAGGGCAGGAACTTCGGTGGGTTTACCTGTCTCATCAACGGCTACGAATGTATATATCGCTTCGTTGGCTTTTGTACGCTTTCCATTATAGCGATCTTCCATCCAGACATCAATAAACACCTCCATTGAAGTGTTAAAAGCCCTAGAAACAGCAGCTTCAACGGTTACGACACTACCCAATGGAACAGCTTGATTGAAAGCGACATGGTTTACAGAAGCCGTTACCGTAATTCGCCTACTATGGCGTCGTGCTGCAATACTCGCAGCTCTATCCATCCGGGCCAGTAGCTCACCCCCAAAAAGATTATTCAATGGATTGGTTTCACTTGGCAGAACCAAATCGGTCATAATCGTACGTGAATCGCTAGGATTTTTTGGCTTCATAATAAAATTTTCGGCAAAGATACTTTAATAAAAAAGATGTGAGGGAAAATTGACCTACCTAATTGATAGTAACCAGGCATCTTGGGATTGCGTTCTTTTTACCTTTCGTAGCGTTTGTAGCGCCTCATCTACATCGCTGTGACTGCTAAAGGTAACCATATGAAGTCCATGCCTGTTGGTGCCAAGATAGGCTGCATCATAGCCACGCCTTTGGAGTAAGCGTATTTTCTTTTCCGCATTCGCCTTGAACCTGAATGCGCCAGCAACAATGTGGTGTATACCCACTTTGGGGGTTTTGGTAACCACTTTTAGATTTAAAGTTGGTAACTCTAAGGGTGTGGTGTCAAAGAAGGTGGCCTGCTGAATGCTTTTTGAGACTTCTTCCTGAGCCTTTTCAACCACCATTTGCTGTTGGTTGAGACTTTCGTTATAGAACCTGTATCCGGTTAAACCCGTTGAAAGTGCCAAAAGAAATACAGCGGCATATTTTAAATAAGGTCGTATAGAAGCTTCCTTTCTTCTTTCTGGAGTAATGATAAAAGGAACTTTTTCCTCTATTGCCACTACTTCTTTTTTCAAAATTTCCCGGGTAATCGGCGCAGAAACAAAAGAAGATAGTCCAAAGGAAGAAGTTAAATGATTGATTTGATAGGAAGGTTGATACTGAATTCTTCCCTCTTTATTTGATTTTAGGTCCCCAATATTCGTTAAGGTTAAGCGTTCCCCTTGATTTAATGTATGCTTCCACTTTTCTACCTTTTTCAATACTTTTTGAAGCATTTCCTCGTAAGAGCACTGTTCTACCTCTGCCATATATGACACTAAAAGGCCATCGTTGGAAGATAATTGCTTATTAAAGGACAATGATTTTGAAGGAGGATAAAATGAATTACTCTGTTCATTGAGCACAGCCGATTTATGTTCGGATAAAAACGCACCAAAACCAGGTACAACCACGCAGTTATAACGATAAAGTAAATCGGATATATAGTGTTCTAAGACCATCTCAACAAAGATTGCAAAAAATTCAGGGCATCAATAGGTAGTAAGGGACTTTTTATTAACATTATAATTTATGTATTTTGTGGATAACTAAGTGCTAATTATAAATGACTACAGATGAATTAATTGCGGTTCTAAGGTTGCAGAATATTCCCAATATTGGTGATGTTTCAGCGAAAAAACTCATTGCCCATTGCGGTAGCCCTGCTGCTATTTTCAACGATAAATCACAAAATCTGCTTAAGATCGATGGGATTGGCAGCTTTACAATCAAGGGACTTCATGATGCCGAACATTTTGAAGCTGCCGAAAAAGAGCTAGTGTATATCCAAGATAACGATATCACCTACACCTACTTTTCCGATACGGATTACCCGAGGTACCTAAAGCATTGTATAGATGGTCCTTTGATGTTGTTTAAAAAAGGTAATATTCACCTTGAAGAGCGAAAAATCATAAGTGTTGTTGGTACGCGGAACATTACAAGTTACGGAACCGCGTTTTGTGAAAATCTTATTGAGGCCTTGGCGCCACTTGACCCTATAATCGTTAGTGGATTTGCTTACGGTGTTGATATATGTGCCCAAAAACTAGCCATAAAACAGGGACTGCAAACCATTGGATGTCTGGCCCACGGTTTAAATCAAATATATCCGAGGATGCATTCAAAGTATGTTCCAGATGTTGAAAAAAATGGAGGCTTTGTTACTGAATTTTGGAGTACCACTAATCCTGATAGGGAGAATTTTTTGCAAAGGAACCGAATTATTGCCGGAATGAGCGAGGCCACAATTGTTGTGGAATCAGCCGAAAAAGGGGGTAGTTTGGTTACTGCCGATATTGCAAATAGTTATAATCGCGAAGTATTAGCTGTTCCCGGAAGGGCGCAGGACAAGTATAGCACAGGTTGTAATAATTTGATAAAGCGGCAAAAGGCACATATGATTACATCAGCTGCCGACATAATATATTTATTGAATTGGGATTTGGAACAAAAGGAAACCAAACCATTACAAAAGCAGCTGTTTATTGAATTGGATGAAGAGGAGAAAGCAATCTATTCCTATTTACAGAAAGAGGGTAAACAAGTATTGGATAGCATTGCGCTAGACTGTAAGTTACCAATCTTCAAGGTTTCTTCTACCCTTTTGAATATGGAAATGAAAGGCGTTATTCGCCCGCTACCCGGAAAATTGTTCGAAGTTATTTAGTTCACTGTCTTCCCATGCGCAGTCGAAGTGTCTATTTGGAGGATAAATTCCTTAGGAATTATAGACTACATAGTCGGTAATTTGAAATTTGGGACCTCATGGGGTCTTGTATAATGTATTTCATCGATAAAGTCTGGACGAAAATCAGAATAACAAAGCATTGGTTATTAAACCCATTGAACCTTTAACCAACCAAGGGGTTTGTTTTTGATTATTTAGTAACCAACCTTGGTCCTAACTCTATTCAGTACGTCATTAGCTACTTTTTTGGCCTTTTCGGCGCCGATTTCAAGGGCATTATCAATTTCATCAAGATGGTTCATGTAATATTCGAACCGTTCGCGAGCAGGGTTGTATTTTTCCTGAATAACTTCGAATAAAGCTTGTTTGGCATGGCCATACCCGTAATTACCACCCTCGTAATTAGACCTCATTTCAGCAATTTGTTCTGGGCTTGCAAGAATCTTGTAAAGGGCAAAAACATTATCTGTATCTGGGTTTTTAGGGTCTTCCATCGGTGTACTATCCGTTTTTATTCCCATTAACTGTTTGCGTAATTTTTTATCTGTCTGAAAGATATTAATAAGGTTACCCTTGCTTTTGCTCATTTTCTGCCCATCAGTTCCAGGAATATACATGGTGTCTTCATGCACTTTTCCTTCTGGCACTACAAAAGTCTCACCCAATTGGGCATGAAAACGGGAGGCAACATCCCTTGTCATTTCAATATGCTGTAATTGGTCTTTGCCAACAGGCACGATATTGGCATCATATAACAAGATGTCTGCCGCCATAAGTATTGGGTAATTGAACAATCCTGCATTCACATCTTCCAATCTATCTGACTTATCTTTAAAAGAATGGGCAAGGGTGAGTCTTTGGTACGGAAAAAAGCAGCTGAGGTACCAAGCCAGTTCGGTCACCTGAGGCACATCGCTTTGTCTATAAAAAACTGTTTTGTCAATATCCAACCCAAAGGCAAGCCAAGTAGCTGCAGTCGCATAAGTATTGTTTCTTAATTCATCCCCATTTTTGATCTGGGTCAATGAATGCATATCCGCAATAAATAGAAATGATTCGTTTTTGGGGTCCTGTGCCATTTTTATTGCCGGTGCAATAGCGCCAAGGATATTTCCTAAGTGGGGAACGCCGGTGCTTTGTATTCCTGTAAGTATTCTTGCCATTCAATTGGTTTCAAAGAAGCACAAAGGTAAAACAAATCGTAAATAACAAGAGCAAATTGTTATTTTTGATCAATGCGGACAACAGCTCAAGACATAGGACACTTTTTATATCGCATTTGGTTTTATGTAATGGTCACATTACCGATAATTCTTTTCTTTCCTTTTTTGCTTATCTCAACTTTATCTGAAAAATGGTATTCTCAATTTTTCTGGTTGGCTAGAAATTTATGGGCAAGACCTATATTACTGGGCATGGGTTGTCCACAAAAAATCATTTGGGAAGAAAAACTGGTAAAAGGCAAGAGTTATATGTTGGTTGCCAATCACACCAGTATGCTTGATATTATGTTGATGCTTCGCATTAGTAAAAATCCATTTGTTTTTGTTGGAAAAAAAGAGCTTGTAAAAATTCCGTTATTTGGGTTTTTCTATAAACGAGTATGCATCCTGGTTGATAGGGAAGACAGTCGTAGTAGGACCGGTGTATATCGCAGGGCGCAACGACGAATCGACCAAGGATTAAGTATCTGCCTATTTCCTGAAGGAGGCGTACCCGAAGAAGATGTTTTATTGGATGATTTTAAGGACGGGGCCTTTAAAATGGCAATAGCACATAATATTCCTGTTGTGCCTATGACATTTTATGACAACAAAAAAAGATTTTCCTTCACCTTTCTAAGTGGAAGCCCAGGATTGATTCGGGCTAAAGTGCATTCCTTTTTTGAAACTGCTATTTTAGAGGATGAGGACAAAGCTACATTACGCCAAGAGGTACGAAATGTAATTTTAAAGGAATTAATGGCTCAATCATAAGCAAAATAAAGCCCTGAAGAGAGATCCTCAAGGCTTTAAAAGTCATTGCTACCAACAATGACCTACCTAACCAACTTCTTTAAAACTTAAAACTAAGGCCACTATAAACACCAATGGTAAATGGCTGAAAATCACCAGCGGTAGCCGAAAATGTATTTAATTGATATTTAAATACGGGTTCTATATTCAACTGTACTTTAGGGGAGAACTTATAGTTAACCCCAAAACCTATATTGGTACTAAAATTTACATTATTCACGTTATTGGCCTCACCCATTTCAGTGATTAGCTCACCAGAAGTAAGGGTAACCGAATTATCAACCAAAAACAGCGAACTTAATCCGCCTATTAAGTTCACTCCGAATTTGCGATCAACTAAGGTATAACTCAATTCCAAAGGAATCTCCAAGTACCCGAATTGTTGTGCCATAACACCAACTAAAGATGGGTCCTGGGCTGCAGCATCCAATGCTTTATTCTCTGAAAAGGAATTCCTGCTAGTCGCTTTACTTTCAACAACAATATTTCTTGAAGCTAGGCTATAATCTATATTATCAATTTGACCACCGCCGAATCCCTCTAAAGAGGCTGAAAACTCCACATCATTTGTATTATAGCCATAGTCGACTTTATGAACACCTGTTTTTAGCGATAACTTTTTACTTATTTCGTAAGAAACGGCCAGACCATAACTTAGATTAACATCCCCTGATTTTGAATTGGGCACAAATATCGAATGCACAGGTGAGCCCTCTCCAATAGCATTGAAATAAACAGGCGCTATACTTGGGCCTGCCGACCATTTGCCTTCCTTAGTTTCTGCAACCTCTATTTCTTCTTCTTGTTCTGTAATTTCATCGTAGATTGATTTTTTACCGGTATCAATTTCCTTGACAGGGTCCTTAGGATTCACTTGGGCCAATACTTCTTCCGTATTTCCATTCGAAATAGTATTAGCCTTTGTGCCCTTTTCATTTTCGGTATTGACAGAAGAAATATTTTTTGTTTTTTGAGGTTCATTAATGGCCAATGCACTTTCCTTCCCACTCGAAATATCATCTTTTATACTGTCATTTCTCTTTTCAGGGGCAACTACGTTCTTCGATATCGCAATTTTCGAATTAGTCAATTTTTGTTGGTCTACCGATTTTTGGGATTTACTATGCTTTACCAGAGTAGAATTGGCATCAAAGAAATTTTTGGAATCAGCCTTTTTCTTTTGGTCACTGTCTAAATCAATCAATGTGCTGTTGTTATCAGATGCTGCACTTTCA
>JBATIW010000269.1:0-23268 GCA_049668005.1 Maribacter sp. | reverse complement strand
ATATAAGTTATTCTTTTTTAATAATTTTTATCGTTTATCAATAATTTTTATATATTTGTTATCGTTAAACGATAATTTATTTGTTATGAAAATGTTTGGGGAAAAGTCACTTTCGTTCTATTTGTTTTATATCGCTCGAGTTTTATCAATAGTCATAGGGGTCTTGCTTTTGTTTATAATTTTTTCATTTATAACAGGTAATTATAATCTTAATGAAGGTCGCTTTGCTATTAATATTCCTTTTTTAGAAGTGGCAATAAAAGGATTCTATAAATTCAATATCATAGCTACGATTTCTACTACTTTACTGCTATATACTGTGTTCTTCTATTTACTCTCTCTAATATTTAAGACCTTTAAAGCCAAAATACTTTTTACAGAAATTGCAATAAAACGTCTGAATATCTTTGCTCTTTTCAATCTTATAGGTACCCCTTTTTTCTTCGTTATTATTCACTTCGTAATAATGAAGCATAAAACATTTCGTGATTTACCTACATACATTTTACATCTGCTACTTGGTGTTTTTATCTTATTTATTGTAGCGATTTTCAAAAGAGGATACAAAGTACAATCAGAAAACGACTTAACTATTTAATATGCCAATAATCGTAAACCTTGATGTAATGCTGGCCAGGCGTAAGATGAAAAGCAAGGATTTGGCTGAAATTATTGGTATAACCACTGCAAATCTTTCTATTCTTAAATCAGGCAAGGCAAAAGCGATACGCTTCTCTACATTAGAGGCTATTTGCAAGGCACTGGACTGCCAACCTAGTGATATCCTGGAATTTCAGGAATAAAAAAAGCCATACAAAACGTATGGCTCTATTATAAATAATATATGCTTTTAATCCGCTAAAACGATAACCTTGTTATCCCTCATCTCAATAGTACCACTTGTGATAGCCAAAACCGTTTTGCCCTTGGCGTCTTTGGTGAATTTGCTTTCGTACTCCTCTTCAATGGTAATGTCCCCATCAACAATCACTTTTCCCTTCTGTAATAATGAAACTATCGGGGCGTGATCTTTCAACATTTGGAACTCTCCATTGATTCCAGGTACGATAACCGATGCTACTTCGCCTGCGAATAATGTTGCTTCCGGTGATACGATTTCTAAATACATAATTTTGTAGTATTCAGTATGCAGTACTCAGTATTCAGTAGCATATTGCCAACTGTAAACTGAGTACTGCTTACTCATTTATGCCTCGGCCAACATTTTCTCGCCTGCTTCGATAGCCTCTTCGATGGTTCCTTTTAGGTTAAAAGCAGATTCTGGTAAGTGATCTAATTCACCATCCATAATCATGTTGAATCCTTTTATGGTTTCCTTAATATCTACCAATACACCAGGAATTCCTGTAAACTGTTCTGCTACATGGAAAGGTTGTGAAAGGAAACGCTGTACACGCCTAGCCCTACCAACAGCCAATTTATCCTCTTCAGACAATTCTTCCATCCCTAGAATGGCAATAATGTCCTGTAATTCTTTATAGTGCTGTAGCAACTCTTTTACATGTTGTGCACAGCTATAATGTTCTTTCCCTAAAATCTCAGGCATTAAAATCCTAGAGGTAGATTCCAATGGATCCACCGCTGGGTAAATGCCAAGCTCAGTAATTTTACGGGACAATACTGTTGTTGCATCCAAGTGGGCAAATGTTGTTGCTGGCGCTGGATCCGTTAAATCATCCGCAGGCACATAAACCGCTTGTACAGATGTAATAGAACCTCTTTTGGTTGAAGTAATACGTTCCTGCATGGCCCCCATTTCAGTTGCCAATGTTGGCTGGTAGCCTACAGCAGATGGCATACGACCCAATAATGCCGACACCTCTGAACCTGCTTGTGTAAAACGGAAAATATTATCAACAAAGAACAATACATCTTTTCCCTGACCTTCACCTGCACCATCGCGGAAATACTCAGCAATGGTCAATCCAGAAAGTGCAACTCGGGCACGAGCTCCGGGAGGTTCGTTCATTTGTCCGAAAACGAAAGTAGCCTTAGACTCTTTCATTGCTTTCTTATCAACTTTTGATAAATCCCATCCACCTTCTTCCATAGAATGTAAAAAGTCATCACCGTATTTTATAATTCCTGATTCCAACATTTCACGAAGTAAATCGTTGCCTTCACGCGTACGTTCCCCTACCCCTGCGAAAACTGAAAGTCCACCGTGGCCTTTTGCAATATTGTTGATCAATTCCATCAACAAAACTGTTTTACCAACACCTGCACCGCCGAACAAACCAATTTTACCGCCTTTTGCGTAAGGTTCGATCAAATCGATAACTTTAATACCTGTAAAAAGCACTTCAGTGGAGGTCGAAAGGTCTTCAAATTTAGGTGCATCACGGTGAATAGGTAAGCCATCTTTACCTGCTTTAGGTAAATTACCCAAACCATCGATAGCATCACCAATAACGTTAAACAAACGTCCGTAAATATCATCGCCAATTGGCATTTGAATAGCACTTCCGGTGGCAACAACCTCTACGCCTCTATTCAAACCATCAGTAGAATCCATAGCAATAGTTTTTACCGTGTTCTCACCAATATGTGATTGAACTTCCAAAACCAAAATGGATCCATCTTTTCTGGTAATTTCAAGAGAATCGAAGATTTTGGGAAGATCTGATCCCGATTGAAATTCAACATCAACTACTGGCCCAATTATCTGGGAAACTATACCTGCAACTTTCGACATTACTTACGTGTTTATGTTTTAAGGACTTACTATATCTTAAAAAAGATCTATTAACCTTTGTTTTTCAGGCTGCAAAGATATGTTTTTACAATTAATTTAAAAATTGTTTACTAGGATTTTAAACAAAAAAAAAGAGCAATAAAATATTGCCCTTTTTTATTAGACTATTCAAAAGCCATTACTGTAATGTAGGTGAAAAATTTGTTGGATAATTACCAACATCAACCAAATTACCAGATTCTTCAAAATTTGAACCATAAGTAGTATCTATCGCCTTCATAAACTCGTTTGCCATTACAGCATAACCTCTTGCGGTTAAATGAATACCATCCAGACTAACTAAACCGCCGGTAACCAAATTCGTAGTTAATGTATAATCTCCTGAAGGAATACCAGTTGTTGATGCCTGTTCTAATATTGATTTAAAATCAACATAAGCTAGACCATTTGAAGTAGCAGCATCAGCTATTGTACTATTAAAAGCATCTGTTGCTGTTTTAATTTCAATTTGTTCCGAAGGAATAAGCACCCATTTATCTTCTAATGGCAAAGTAATACCTTCAGCCGAAAACTGTCCTGCTAATTGCTGAGGTAAGCCCAATCCCATTAATGCCCCAACATTTTCTGTATTCACTGTACCAATTACTGTGGAACTAGGCAATACAAATAAGTCATCTGCTGTAGCTTGTCTTGCTTGACCATAAATTTGCCCTAATAAATCAGCGACAAATGAAGCAAACGTTTCTGGTAAACCAAATGATTGTACAAAAGCAGGAAAGGTAGGACTTGCATTTAAAACACCTGCTATTTGTGCGGATAAATCCATTAATGTTTCATCTTTAATTACTACGGCACTTGCAGCAGTTCCTGAAAACACGATAGAACGTTCAGGTACGCTCAAAAAAGCAAATACCTGATTTAATTGTCCGAAAATACCATTAAGGGTAGGTATTTGAGGCCCAAAGTCCGGATTTGTTGGATCTAATGGATTATGCGGTACAGTTGTAAAATGAGGCAAATCCGTAATATAAGGAATATTTGCTATGACGCCATTTGCTCCATTAGAGGTTAATGCAGTTACAGTAGCATTAAACGCTTGAGCAAAAACATTAGGGTCCGTAATATCATCAATGCCATAAGTAGCAGGATTAAAATTACCTGCCTGATCTACACCAGTTCCACCTGAAACCGCATAAGATAGCACATCATTTCCTGCAATCTCTGACAAAGTAAAGAAACTAGGATTTTGTCCTATAACATCTCCTATTACAGTTGCCGATGGACTAGATGCCATTCTTATAAAATAAGGATTTGCATAAACCCCTAACCCATTAAGATCTCCATATCCAGATCCAGGAATACCGAGATTCAGTAGATGAAAACTTTTTGCACCTGGGATTCCCATATTGTTAAAAGGTCCAGTTGGGTTATTCAATACCACATCCGTTGTAGGGGCAATTGCCCCAATAAGCGATTCCAATGAAACAGGCCCTGCACCACCAAAAACAAGTCTTGGGTCTGCTATTCGAGCTCCGTTGGCGGCAAGACCACCAAAATTATCATTCATCAAAGGCTGTGTAAAAGTTCCACCTCCAACATTTGCGAATTGTTGTGATAATATATTTGGAAAAGAATTTTCTTGAGCGGCTTTAAATAAAGCTCCATCCGTATATCCTGCGGTAAAAGAAGCCCCAACCGCAACATAATTAGAAAAATCGGCCGAACCAGCTGTTAATTCTGGCAATGCCACTACATCTTCAACAGTGCTAAAATCCTCTTCATCATTACAGGCAACAAAAGAAGCAAGACAGGCTATCAATACTATATATTTTATATTTTTCATCGTAAAGTTTTTTAGTTTTTATTAGTTATTTATTGTCCATGATAAATAATACATAGAACCAATAAAACCTGTTCCAAAAGCAGTAAAGTATTCATCCCCTAAAAGATTAGTAGCTCCTACTTTAAATGAAGATTTAATACTTGGCACAGCATAATTGATTTGCGCATCAACAGTATAAAATTCTGGAACAACACCATTTCCAAAAGTCGCTTCCCAGAAATAATCATCGCTAAACCGGTACGCTATATTAAATCCGAAATTTTCAAATAAATTGGTATTCCCAAAAGAGGCTTTGAATTTATGCTCGGGTGTATTGAAATTTGTCGTAAATCCTGGATTAGCAGCTTGATCAAAATCAAGCTTTGCGTACGTATAACTTCCGCTCAAATCAAAATCACCAAATACTTTAGCAGATAATCCCAAAGACGCCCCATACGAGTTAATATCCACATCAGCGTTCGTATAGGCACTATACGTTTTATAATCCCCCCTATCAATAGCATCAACAGATAATGTCCCATCTCCAACACTACCATATAAAGGTGATCTTACGGCTTCTTGAGAAATGAAATCCTTATAGCTATTATAATACGCGCTAAAATCTATAGTCAGATTTTTTAATTTTCCTCTATAGCCTACCTCAGCAGAGGTAACTTGTTCGGGTTTTACTAAATCAGGATTTGAAACGACTAAATCACTTATATTTCCAGTGACTTTGTATATTTCGGTAGATTCGGCATTATAAGAGTTGTTATAAACTACTGCACCTGTTTGAGTAATCATAGCGGGTTGTCCTGCCAATTGACCACTTCCACTTACTGACCAATCCCTTGTCCATCTATCTAAATTTTCTGGTGCAGCACCAACAAGGATTGCCCTACCAGCATCTAATCCTATGAATAAATCCTGGGTTGTTGGATTTCTAAACCCTGTTTGTACAGAGGCCCTAATATTATGATTTCCATTTACTGTTAAACCAGCAGAGATTCTTGGAGAAAAGAAACCATCAAAAAATTCAGATTTATCATAACGAACAGAACCCGTCAATTTTAAATCCATGCTTTCACTTAATTCAAAATTATTCTGAACCTGTGTATATATCCCAAATTCCGAGTAATCAATAGGGCCATCAAAATCAGTGTAAATTGTTCCAAAAGAATTTAAACTATATCTTCTGTACGAACCACCAACTTGAATATCGGCAAAGTCCTTGGTTAAATGGCTAAAATTATAATTTGCATCAGCATGGTAATATTTTGAAGCATCCTGGAATTTAGACCCTGTGCTTAGGTCTGGATCATTTATGCTTCTGTTAAAAGCTGCTTGATATTCTGGAGTTCCAGGTAAATAACGACCAGATTCTGCCTGAGCCCTTGCTGCTGCATGTGCTTGATCATCTGTTGCACCCCCTAGCGTTGCTTGAAAATAAGTACCGGCATACTCTCCAAACCAAGTATTATCATCTTTCCATGCCCTGTTGATATTAATTCCTGTAAATACCATGTCGTAAGAATCTCCCGCTTTATCAGCAACCAAATAACCTCTCAAAAAGAAATTATCATGCTTAACCTCCAATTTATGCTGTTCTTGGAAAAACCCATCAATATTGTATCTGTTTAAACCTTGATAAATTGTGGTACCTGTTCCTACTTTACCCACATAAGACAGTTCTAAACTATTATTGGTTATCGGACGATAATACAAACCCCAATCTGCCTTAATACTTTCTGCATTATAATTAGTTAAATCACTTTCATTATATCCAGTTCTACTAACATCTACAGAAGGAACCAACGCATTTGCCCCAGTTGGCAATATCCCCATCCCTTCAAGTAATACTGCAACTTCTTTAATATCTGTAGATACTTCATCACCATACACATTTATACCATCGTAATTTAAATCCGCTCGTGTGCCACCTGGGGTTGTTTTATCAACCTCGCTTGTTGCTGCCCAATCTGTACCTTGTAAATACCCAAAATTAACTTTGGCTGCGAATTTATCACTGAATTTGTACGCTGCCCTTATTCCAATATCCGTATAGGCATTGTCTCCTGAAACTTCTTGGGAGGTAATACCTCTTTTTACAGAAACACTGATTCCTGTATAATCAAAAGGACTTTTACTTCGCATAAAAAGGATGCCGTTAAATGCATTTGCACCATAAAGGGCTGAAGATGCTCCTGGCAGGAGTTCAACACTTTGAACATCTGTTTCAATCATACCTACTAAATTTCCTATTGGAAAGTTGAGGGCCGGTGTTGAATTGTCCATCCCATCTACCAATTGCATAAAACGATTGTTGGCGAATGTTGCAAAACCCCTTGTATTCACAGATTTAAAGGTCAAACTGTTGGTATTCACATCCACACCCTTAAGGTTTTCCAATCCATCATAGAAATCCGCTGAAGCTGTATTCTTTATTTCTTGAAGCCCAAAGCGCTCGACAGTCACAGGCGATTCGAACAACCTTTCAGGAGTTCTGGAAGCAGAAATAACGATTTCATCAAGAATCGTTGAGGATTCAGACAACACAATAGTCACGGTTTGGTTGTTTGAGGTTATGTTCTCAGTTTCATCGGTATAACCAATGCTTGTAATCTTTAATTGAAATGGGGGAGTTTCAGAAGTTTGTAAAGTAAAATTACCATCAAAATCCGATACAGTACCTACTGCCTTACCAACAATCAATACGTTGGCTCCTGGCACGGGTTCGTTGTTTTGGTCAACAACATTTCCGTTAATAGTAGTTTGGGCGAAACCTATTGTGACCAACAATAACAGGGATAAAAAAAGTATCGTTCTCATTATAGTTTATAGTTAAATTAGTTATTTGCCAATATACAGATTTTTTTATATCGAAAATGAAAAAATAAAAAAATTATGCACGCATAGTATTAATATCTTAAAATTTTCCGTCAATAAATGCGTAATCTATAATTTTCAAAAAAAAAAGACCATGATAATTATCATGGTCTTCAAAAACATATAAGTGTGTTAAATACTACTACTCTACCGTAACTGATTTTGCCAAGTTTCTCGGTTGGTCAACATGACATCCCCTCATCACCGCAATATGATAGGATAACAATTGTAAGGGTATAGTTGTCAACAGCGGTGTTAAGCTCTCTAAAGTTTCCGGAACTTCTATTACATGATCTGCCAACTCGGTAACCTGTTCATCCCCTTCCGTAACTATGGCGATGATTTTACCCTTTCGTGATTTAATTTCTTGAATGTTACTCACTACTTTTTCGTAATGTCCTTTTTTAGTTGCAATTACTATTACAGGCATTTGCTCATCTATGAGTGCTATTGGACCGTGTTTCATTTCTGCTGCCGGATACCCTTCTGCATGTATGTAGCTAATCTCTTTGAGTTTCAAAGCGCCCTCAAGGGCTACTGGGAAGTTATATCCTCTACCCAAGTACAGGCAATTAGTAGAATCTTTATATACATCGGCGATAATCTCAACCAATGTATTTGATTGCAACGCCTTTTCAACCTTAGCAGGAATTGTTTCCAGTTCGGTCAAAAATTCATGGAATCGGGATTCTGAAAATTCTCCTTTTTCCTTGGCCAATTTGAGTGCCATCAAGGTAAGTACCGTAATCTGTGTTGTAAATGCCTTTGTGGAAGCAACTCCTATCTCAGGGCCTGCATGGGTATAAGCCCCGGAATCGGTTTCCCTTGAAATTGAAGATCCTACAACATTGCAAACACCAAAAACAAATGCGCCTTTTTCCTTGGCCAGTTTTATAGCTGCCAAAGTATCTGCGGTTTCCCCTGATTGGGAAATGGCGATCAATACATCCTTATCTGTAATCACAGGATTTCTATATCTGAATTCCGATGCATATTCAACTTCAACAGGGATTCTTGCCAAATCCTCAAAAATATATTCCGCAACAAGCCCAGCATGCCAGGATGTGCCACAGGCAACAATGATAATTCTATTTGCGTTTAGGAATTTCTCTAAATGCAGGTCTATTCCGGACATTTTAATAATACCTTGGTCAGCTAATAATCGACCGCGATAGGTGTCTAAAATTGCTCTAGGTTGCTCATATATTTCCTTAAGCATAAAATGATCGTACCCTCCTTTTTCTATTTCCTCCAAATTCATTTGAAGCTCCAAGATGTTGGGATAGGCAATAGCATCATCTTGGATTTTTCTCAATTTAATTTCTTTTCCGAGTCGTATGATGGCCATTTCCCCATCTTCCAAGTAAACGGCGTTATTTGTAAACTCAATAAAAGGGGAGGCATCTGAAGCAATAAAAAATTCATTTTCACCAATACCAATAGCCAAAGGACTTCCCAATTTAGCCACAATGATTTCATCTGGTTTTTTCTTATCGAAAACAGCAATGGCATAGGCCCCTACTGCTTGGTTAAGCGCAATTTGCACTGCTTGCCCTAACATTACGCCTTCCGATTTCTGAACCTCTTCAATAAGATTCACCAAAACCTCGGTATCAGTATCGGAGTGAAAAGTATAGCCCCTTTTTGACAATTCCTTTTTTAAGGATTCGTAGTTCTCAATAATCCCATTATGAATGACCACCAAATCCCCAGAATTGGAGTAATGCGGATGTGAATTCACATCATTGGGTACGCCGTGGGTTGCCCATCGTGTATGACCAATACCCAAGTTACCTGCCGTTGATATTGATGCTTTTGACTTCTTCTTTAAATCCTCGACTTTGCCCTTGGTCTTTGAAAGGTTAATATGGGTACCATCGTATAGCGCGACACCTGCACTATCATAACCCCTATATTCCAAACGTTGAAGGCCTTTCATAATGATTGGATAGGCATCCCTGTGCCCAATATATCCTACAATTCCACACATAATGTATTGTTTGTTAGCTTGTACTTATTCTTATTGGTCACAAATCTACGGTTAAAGTTGGAAAATCTTTAAACTCTTGGATGTAAAACACTAAAACTCTGTAAGTGGTCTATTACAACTAGAATTAGGGCTAAAAATTGTTTAGGAAAAAATTATGTTAGGCTTACCCGAATTAATTTGTTTCAGTGTAGAAGATTTCAAGCTTTAGTTTTTTGTCACCATTTTCAGGTAAACCGCCAAAAAGCACTGTCCCTAATGGACTTAATGTTTGGGCAACAGGTAAATCAATTTCATTGCCATCGGTCATCATCGCCGTATTAATACCAATAAACTCAATATCAGGCGTCAATGTGAGACCTAAAGGACTATTATTTGATTCTCTTATCAAGATATTATTGATATGCTCCGTTATTCGTATCGTATATTTTTCACCTTTGCCATCAGAAGATTTACTTATAATGCCATCATAATTCAGGAAAGACCCTAATAAAGGGATTGTTGTTTGATCCGTATCTTCAGTGTTTCTATTGAATAATGGTAAATTGTCTTCTGCGTTATACAGGTATAATCTTAATGGTTCTAAAACATCTCCCTCATTATCAAGTGTTTCGCGATCAACATAAAATACAAGATTTGCTTCATTGATAATCCAATTATTGGCTTTGATCTGATCAATCAATGCTTGGCTTTCGTTCTCATCTTCTGCAAATAATTTAATTTCCGTATAGGTTCCCGCTCCTCCTTTTAGATACAATTTTGAAGCGTTTACCCCCATGTTTAAAGCATCACCAATAGTAGCTGGGTACATTTCATCATTGAATGTATTAATAGCATTTCCATTTACAAAGCCATTTTGTTCCGTCAAGGATGATAAAACATATTGGGCATTCTCAGTGATTATTTCATCGTCTGAAGTATCATCTGCAGTTTCATTTGTATCTACACGATTATAGTTATAATATATAGTAATCGCTGCATCTTTCATATCCAACAACATCATAACATCATCAGAAATTGCTTCGGTAGAAAGGTGTATGCCTCTAATAAAATCATTGAAATTTACTTGGCTCAACAATTCTGCGGCGCCTTCTTTATCTATTAGATTTTCTTGAAAAAAATCTTTATCCAATGCGACTCTTATTCCAGGATCTAAAATTGCTTTTTGCTGAGATTCATTGATATCTGCAGTTGAGGAATTGTCAAATTGATCCAATAATAACTGATTATCGGTAATTGCATAATCCCCTTCAAACAAAACGTCGGAAACAAAGCTTGGGGAAAACTGTTGTGATGAATAATACTCTTGTGCTTCTTGAAAGTTGGTATTTGGATCCAAATCCCTTAAAAAGTAAGTTGAGCGTTCTACCTTTAAATGAAAAGATGTTTCAATTTGACTATTAATTATTTGACTATTGACATAAATACTATCTATATCCACTTTTTTGGAAAAATTATTGGCAACGAAATCCTCATCATCAACAGAGTCTACTATTAAAGGGTTAGTGCCACTTATACGCTCCTCATTATCTGTAAAACCATCACCGTCAGTGTCGCTATTTGCATCTTCTGGGTCAATATCATACTCGTCAGCAACTCCATCCCCATCCAAATCTCCTCTAGGATTCTTTAAAAAAGGTATATATAGATAAACCGAATCAACTGTTTCGACCTCAGGAATTGAATTTATATTATCATCATTTTCCCAATTATCCTCAACATCCTGTGAAAACAATCCAAAATTCGGGTTTACCGTAGGCAACAATAATTGTGTGGTAATTTTCGCTTCTGTCTTCCCATAAATTGGGTCATTATAAAAACCTAATTGGTAAATTGGTAATTTATTGGTTCTTACAGCCTCAATTTTACGATTATAGGCAAAAACCTGAAATTCTGCTTTATCTGTTATAAAAGGTTCACCACCTATTACCTCAGCACCAATAGTTGTAAGATCTTCTTCGCAGGAAACAAATGCAACAACAAGTAAAATTCCTGTGAGTACAGGAAATTTGAATCTCTTAAAAAAACTCATTTAGATTATTTTAAAACTTCAGTGTTATAAAAATTGGCATATGCTTCTTCAAAACCTTGCAAAGGAACAAATGGCAACACGGGTTTTTCTAGGTTGGATATATGGTTTTGTAAATCTTCTGGAATTTCTTCCGCGGCTAAAATAACAGCATCAGAAAAATCTACCGCAACTTTTAACAAATTATTATAGTTAGGTGCACTTAATACGCTGACGCTTTCTTCCGGCACACCGTCAAAGGTGATTTTCTTGATCATCTCTTTATTGAGCTCTCCTTCAAAACCTTGACCATAAACTGAAGTGACGATTTTACTATCTGCGAACAAGGGTTCATCAGCATAGTATTTCTTTAAGTATAAGGGTAATAGGGATGCCAGCCAACCATGAACATGGATAATGTCAGGGGACCAGTTCAATTTTTTAACGGTCTCAACAACGCCCTTTGCAAAGAAAATTGCCCGTTGGTCGTTATCCTCAAAAAGATTTCCGTCGGCATCAGTAAAAGTTGCCTTTCTTTTGAAATATTCCTCATTATCTATAAAATATACCTGTATCCGCTCTTTAGGTATTGAGGCCACTTTGATAATCAATGGCATATCCATGTCATTAATAACAAGATTCATCCCAGATAGGCGAATTACTTCATGAAGTTGATGTCTACGTTCATTGATATTCCCATATCTAGGCATAAAAATCCTAATCTGGCCACCATTACTGTTGACCATCCTTGGGGTTTCATATGACATTAAGGAAACTTCGTTCTCTGGAAGGTAGGGGACTAATTCTGAAGATACAAACAATATCTTTTTACCATTCATAAAAGCAATATTTTATTTATCCTGCAAAGATAGCTGCAAAATTACAAAAATAATGCAGATTTGTAGTATTTATAGTAAGTTTGCTCGCTTTTAAAGGAAACCTATGTTGTTGATCAAAACGAGAAAACAATTAATTGCGCATCTTTCAACTTTGAAAGAAAACCATAGTCTTGGCCTAGTACCTACTATGGGAGTCTTACATATAGGTCATGCAGCACTGGTTAATAGGGCTGTTGAAGAAAATAATGCTGTAGTGGTCAGTATTTTTATTAACCCTACACAATTTAATAATGCAGATGATTTAGAAAAATACCCTAAGACCTTAAAGGCCGATATTGAAGTTCTTGAAAGAATATCAAAGGATATTATTGTATTTCTGCCGAGTATTGACGAAATGTATACAGAAGAAGTAAAGTCAGTCATTTATAATTTTGGCGGATTGGAACATGTCATGGAAGGAGCGTTTAGGGTCGGACACTTTGATGGGGTGGGCACGATTGTCGAATCTTTACTGAACCTTGTTAAACCAGACAAAGCATATTTTGGCGAGAAGGATTTTCAGCAACTTCAGATAATCAGAAAACTTACCGAAATAAGAAAAATACCCGTGGAAATCATTGGTTGCCCAATAGTGAGAGAAGCGAATGGATTGGCATTTAGCTCTAGAAATGAACGGCTATCAAATAATGTTCGAAAAGAAGCAGCATTTATATACAAGACCCTAAAGTCTGCCAAGAAATTATTTGGCACGAAAAGTGCTAAGAATGTAAAGGATTGGGTAAGTGAACAATTTAGGCAACACCCTTATTTGGAACTTGAATATATAGAGATTACCCATGCCAAAACATTAAAACCAATTGTTAGAAAACAAAAAAATAAAAAATATAGGGCCTTTATTTCCGTTTATGCTGAAGGCGTACGACTAATAGATAATATAGCCCTTAATTAATTACCTTTGTCCCATGCAAATAGAAGTTGTAAAATCAAAAATACACCGTGTAAAGGTTACAGGCGCGGACCTTAACTATATTGGTAGCATAACCATAGATGAGGATTTGATGGATGCTGCAAACATTATCCAAGGTGAAAAAGTGCAGATAGTGAACAATAATAATGGCGAACGGTTGGAAACCTATGTTATCCCAGGACCTAGGGGCAGTGGCGAGCTTACCTTGAACGGTGCAGCAGCGCGGAAAGTCGAGGTTGGTGATATACTGATATTGATAACCTATGCCAGAATGGATATCGAGGAAGCTAAAAAATTTAATCCAGCATTGATATTCCCCAATGAGGAGACCAATTTGTTAAACTGATTTTTTGACGACACCCTTAAAAAAGACCTTAAAAACCATACTCCCAATTGCCTTGGGAGTTTTTTTGGTTTGGTACTGGTACAATTCAACCTCCCTCGAAGATAGGGAGCAGATTGTATATCATATTAAGGAAGCGGATCTTTTTTGGGTAGGATTATCGGTTCTCTTGGGTATTTTGGCCTACATTTCAAGGGCCATAAGATGGAATTATCTTTTAAAACCCCTTGGCTATCAACCTAAGCTGATTAATAATCTGTTTATAGTATTAATAGCGTATTTCACAAATTTGGGAATCCCCAGATCGGGTGAAATCTTGCGGGCCACGGCGCTCGCAACATATGAAAATGTGCCGTTTGAAAAAGGCTTTGGGACTATTGTGACCGAGAGGGTTGTTGATGTAATCATGCTTTTGATCATTATTTCAACTACCCTTCTTTTACAAACTGAAATAATCGTTGAATTTCTGCAAAACAAAGGATTCAATTATAATAGCATTCTTTTACTATTGGTTGCCGGAATTATTGGGGCACTAATCTTCATTCTTTTCATAAAAAAGTCTTCTTCCAATATTGCCATTAAAATCAAAGGCTTTGTGAAAGGACTGTTAGATGGTGTATTGAGTATTTTTAAAATGGAGAACAAATGGGCATTTGTATTTCACACTTTATTCATTTGGGCCTGTTACATTGGTATGTTTTGGGCCATTAAATACACTGTTTCAGAAACTGTTGGCCTTACAATCAGTCAATTATTGGTAGCATTTGTCGCAGGCGCCTTTGCCATGACCACCACAAATGGTGGTATTGGCCTCTACCCGATTGCAGTGAGCAAAGCGCTGGCTATATTTGGTATTAATTCTATTTCAGGTGATGCCTTTGGTTGGATCATGTGGATTTCGCAAACTGCTGTCATCGTTGTTTTCGGGGCAATATCTTTTCTATTATTACCGTTATTGAACAGAAACCGGTAGCTACCACTGCTGCTATAATACTGTTTTATGCAACGCATTCTTTTTCTATTGGCCGTTCTTTTTTGTTTTGGCCTAAATGCCCAGATAACCAAGGAGATATTTGAATCTTTTAAACTTCAGGAAAGAAGGGATGTCAGTTATTATTTCCCTGAAGAATACAACAAAGACAAAAAACACCCACTTATTGTGGTCTTGGATGCCGATTACCTGTTTGAACAAGTAGTGGCAACTGCGAAGTTCTATAGTAAATTCCACGGAATGCCAGAATCAATAATCGTAGGTATTCACCAGAGTAAGGAAAGTATTCGTTTCGATGATTGTGCTTTTGATAAACAAACAGGATTACCTTCTGAAAAAGGAATGAAATTTTTTGAATTCCTAGGCATGGAGATTATCCCTTATCTTGATTTAAATTACAACACAGCACCTTTTAAAATGGTCGTTGGTTATGATATAACCGCCAATTTTGAAAACTATTGGTTGTTCAAGGATAATTCACTTTTTAACGCCTATATCAATATTTCGCCCACTTTGGCTCCTGACATGGAAATTCACGTGCCTACTAGATTGGCTGCTTTGAAGCAACAGATTTTCTATCAATTGATCGTTGAGGGCGAAAAAAGCAAACAAATTCCAAGAATCATGGCGATGAACAATGCCATCAAAGCCATAAACAAAGAGAATCTTCATTACTACTTTGATGAATATCCAACTGCCGATCATATATCAATTGCTACTTATGGCATTGGAAAAGCTTTCGATAATATGTTTGGCATGTTCAAACCTATTAGCCCAAAGGAATACAAAACACAAATATTGACTTCTGATGAACCCGTTTTCAATTATTTGGAAAACAAATACAAAACTATTGAAAACCTCTTCGGGGTTAAAAAACCGGTCGATCTTAATGATGTAATGGCAATTTATGCCGGGACACGTAAAAAAGAGGATTTTGAATCATTAAAACCTTTATCCGATTTATGCAAGGTTGAATTTCCAGGAACCATGCTGGGATTCTACTTCGAAGGTGAATACTACGAACAATTAGGGGAACCAAAGAAAGCGCTACGCACCTTTGAAAAGGCTTTTGGAATGGATGAAATTGATTTCCTCACTAAAGAAATGGCCCTCGAAAAAATTGATGCCTTGAAAGCCGATTTTGGTTTCTAAATTTCCTTTCAGAAAAACGATATTCAATTAACTTTTTTAAAACTTTACTTTATCTTTAGCCATAACCAACTAAGAGGTAATGGCCAAAACCAAAACTGCATTTTTCTGCCAAAACTGTGGCACCCAATACGCCAAATGGGTGGGGCAATGTTCTGCTTGTAAAGCGTGGAACACGGTTGTTGAGGAAGTTATTCAAAAAGAAGAAAAAACAGCTTGGAAAACCCCTTCGAACACTTTAAAAAAAATCGCTCAACCATTGCGGGTCAATGAAATAAGAACAGACAAAGAGCTCCGTTTAAATACATTCGACCTCGAATTCAATCGGGTCTTAGGTGGGGGCCTTGTTCCTGGTTCGTTGGTACTTTTGGGAGGAGAACCTGGTGTGGGCAAGAGTACATTATTACTTCAAATTGCATTGAAACTTCCCTATAAAACACTGTATGTATCTGGTGAGGAAAGTCAAAAACAAATAAAAATGAGGGCGGATCGCATTCTCCCGAGCAGTGAAAACTGTTATATTCTCACCGAAACAAAAACCCAGAACATATTCCAACAAATTGAGGCTACAGAACCTGATATTGTTGTCATCGACTCCATACAAACGCTTCATTCCGATTATATCGAGTCTGCTGCTGGAAGCATTTCCCAAATACGGGAATGTGCCGCTGAGCTTATCAAATTTGCCAAGGAAACCAATACCCCTGTAATCCTAATTGGACATATTACCAAGGACGGTTCTATTGCTGGACCTAAAATTTTGGAGCATATGGTAGATACTGTTCTCCAATTTGAAGGGGACAGAAATTATGTATATCGAATTCTTCGTGCCCTAAAAAACCGATTTGGTTCAACCGCAGAACTCGGCATCTATGAAATGCAAGGAAGTGGACTCCGGGAGGTGAACAATCCATCTGAAATACTGATTTCAAAAAACGATGAAGGTCTAAGTGGCACTGCCATTGCATCTACTGTGGAAGGCATGCGGCCTTTGATGATTGAAATTCAAGCCTTGGTGAGCACTGCGGTTTATGGCACGCCCCAACGTTCAACTACGGGTTATAATGCTAAAAGATTGAATATGTTGTTGGCTGTTCTTGAAAAACGGGCCGGATTCAAATTGGGAGCGAAAGACGTTTTTCTTAATATTACAGGAGGAATCTCTGTTGATGATCCAGCCATTGACCTTGCTGTAATTGCGGCTATTCTATCTAGTAATGAAGATATTCCTATTGAGAAAGGCTGTTGTTTTGCGGCTGAAGTTGGCTTGGCAGGTGAAATTAGACCTGTACAACGCATTGAACAACGCATTCTCGAGGCCGAAAAGTTGGGATTCAACACCATTTATGTGTCCAAGAATAACAAAATCAGTCTAAAAAATCCAGAAATAAATATTGAACTTGTCGTAAAGATCGAGGATGTTGTGAGCGGTTTGTTTGGTTAACGCTTATCTCGCATGATTCTTGCAAATACCAATATAATCAGTACCACTACAATTATTAAAGCAAGCTGTCCGAAACCTATATTTAGAAAATGCATATGAGTAATTTATGGTGCTGGATTTGGAATTTCATTATGAATTGCCTCAATCTTGGTCAATAACTCCTCGCTAATGGTAACATTGAGGCTATCAATATTTTCCTTTAATTGCTCCATCGAAGTTGCCCCAATAATCGTACTCGTAACAAATGGTCTCGAACTTACAAAGGCAAGGGACATTTGGGCTAATGAAAGTCCATTTTCACGAGCGAGATCATAATATTTTTGCGTGGCCTTCTCCACCATTTCCCCACTATATCTGTCATAGGCCGGAAACATGGTAATGCGTGCTTTTTCGGGACGTTTGCCCCCTAGATATTTTCCACTCAAAACACCAAAACCCATTGGTGAATAGGCTAAAAGGCCTATTTGTTCCCTAATTGAAATTTCACTTAATCCCGTTTCAAATATACGGTTCAAAAGACTATAAGGGTTTTGAATGGTACTCATTCGTGGTAAACTAGGATGAACCTTGCTTTCCTCTAAAAAGCGCATGGCCCCCCAAGGGGTTTCGTTTGATATGCCCACCTGCCTGATTTTACCTGAACGAATCAAATCCCTTAAGGTTTCCAATACCTGATGAATGTTATCTTCCCAATGGTCTGTGACGTCATGCTTATAACCACGTTGTCCAAAATAATTGGTAGCACGTTCAGGCCAGTGTAATTGATAAAGATCCAAGTAATCAGTATTAAGACGCTCTAAACTACCCTCAACAGCAGTAATTATTGATTCTCTGGAAAATCCCGTTGTACGTATAAATTTGGTATAATCACCATTCCCGGCAATTTTTGTCCCAAGGATTATTTGATCTCTGTTCCCATTTTTCTTAAACCAGTTACCAATAATTTTTTCAGTATGCGCATAACGGTCAGGATGCGCAGGAATGGGGTACAACTCGGCAGTATCCAAAAAATTGATGCCTTGATCAACGGCATAATCCATCTGCTCATGACCTTCGGCTTCAATATTCTGATTTCCCCAGGTCATAGTTCCCAAACATATTTTACTTACTTCAATAGCGGTATGCGGTAATTTGTTGTAAATCATTCAGCTTGTCGTGCTTTTAGTTTCCAATCCGCAAAATTACGAATATTATTTCCTGAAAAATCGCGTACCAAGCCATTATACCAATTCCACCAAAATAGGGCAATGATCGCTATGCTTGGCATTCGATAATATTACCGATCGTTTTAATCGACTTTCTAATGGTTCGCTCACCAAACCATAATCCAAACGCCAGCCTTTATTGTTGTTTCTGGCATTGGCGCGGTAACTCCACCAGGTATAATTATGCGGTTCTTTGTTCAAATGCCTAAAGCTGTCAATGAATCCGCTCTCCAAGAAATTGCCAATCCATTCCCGTTCTACCGGTAAGAATCCAGATACTTTTTTATTGCGGACTGGATCATGAATATCAATGGCTTCGTGGCAAATATTGTAATCACCAAGGATAATAAGATTGGGATATTTTTTTTTTAGTTGATCAATATAAAGCTGGAATTCGGCCATATATTTCAGTTTGAATTCCAATCGGTCCATATTCGTTCCGGATGGTAAGTAAAGGCTCATAATCGAAAGCCCGTTAAAATCGGCGCGAAGGTTCCTTCCCTCAAAATCCATATAAGCCAAACCCGTTCCATATTCAACATGGTCTGGTTTGCTTTTTGATAAAATGGCCACACCACTATATCCTTTTTTTTGGGCACTGTACCAATAGTTATAGGAATAGCCTGCCCCTTCGAATAAAGAAAGGTCCAATTGCTCTTTCATGGCCTTTATTTCCTGTAAGCATATTACATCGGGATCAGTGGCCTTCAACCAATCTAAAAACCCCTTATTAATAGCAGCGCGAATACCGTTAACATTATATGAGACTATTTTCACTTTATTAAATTTTGCCTAAAAATAATGAATGTTTTTTGTTCCTTTGGATGTATTCTCCGCTTATCTAAAATACCTTATAATTGATTATAGATCAACAATTCATTTCTACATTTACCACTTTGGAACAGGATTTGATTCTTATTTCGAATATCAAAACTCAGGGTAATGAAAAATCTTTGTGCAATAATCGTATTACTAAGTGTTAGTCTAGCAAATGCCCAGGCCTATCCAAGATTCAATAACAACAATGAACTCAAATTCAATATTGGTTTGTTTTTGGCCAATAGTACGGTCGAAGGTTCTTATGAGTACTTTTTCAATGAGGACACCAGTATTGGGGGAACGTTCTATTTTGATGATGATGCCATGGATTACAATGGAAATTTTGGTATTGGCCCTAACTTAAGGGCATATTTTGGCTATGTGCCCAGAAGTGGATTCTTTGCAGAAGCCTTTGGCCTGTATTATACGGGTGAGGATAAATTCCCGGACAACAATCTTGGCGTGAGAAATTATGATTATAGTACCACAGCATTAGGATTGGGTGTGGGGAAAAAATGGGTTACCCAAAGTGATAATTTCAGCATTGAGGTTAGTGCGGGATTGGGACGAAATGTAAACCCTGAGGTTTTTCAGGATACCTTTATGTTTCGCGCCGGTTTTTCTTTAGGGTTTAGGTTTTAAGATAGGAGGTGCTGTTTTTGAACTTTGAAAAAACCAATTGTTTCCGATACCAACATTAATCTACATCCTCAAATTTCGTATCGGCCATTCTAGTTTTCCTATCAACTTCAAAATCGTGGATATCGTCATTCTTAAATTGCAAAGACATATATCCCATGTCTATAAAGGCGTGGTTTGACTTCTTTAACGACTTTTCCATTGCCAAATCCACTCCCAAGTTATTGTTTTGCAATTGCAACATTCTCAATTTAGGTAATGCGAACACTTCTTCGGGAACTATTCCGATTAGGTTGTTTTCTGAGAGTATAAGACGCTTTAGATTTATCAATCTTCCTAAGTTTTTGGGTAATTGCCCATCAAACTTATTATGGCCCAGTTCCAATCCTTCTAACTCTATTAAATTACCTATTGACTCAGGAATTCCACCTTCAATGTTATTATTTGATAAAACGAATAATTTGATGTTGATCAATTTACCAATACTTGACGGCAAAGTTCCCGATAGATCATTATCATATACATCCAAAACCTCTAAGGACGTCAATTCCCCTATATTTTCAGGGATTGATCCTGTAAGGTTATTTTTGCCCAACCTTAAAATTATTAGTTCTTGCAAGCTTGTGATTTCAGATGGTATCTGTCCGTGGAGCTGATTGAATGCAAGATTTAATATTTTGAGATATTTCAACTTGCCAATAGATGTGGTTAATTGACCTTTGAGGTTATTATTGAATAAATTGAGGCCAACAACATGGTCATTTTCAATTTCTACACCATGCCAAGTGCTAATTGGCTTATCTAACTGCCAAGAATTCGTCCAGTATTTCCCTTGGGTGTTCTTAAATAATTCCAAAAGCACTCCTTTTTCTAACTTAGATACCTTGGCATTCATTGTAGAAACAACCAATAAGAAAGCAATGAAACAGATTTTTTTCATATAAATGGCTTAACACAATTGAACTAAAGAAAGTTGCTTATTGTCACAATCTAGTCCTCTCACTACTTTATACTGATAAAGTAACGAAGAATCCCTTAAATATATTGTAAATCAGCAATGTTGTTATAGTAATTGGAATTGCTGTGACAGCCTTTTAATTACAGGGACATCAGGTATTAGTATATTCTTTTTAGCCGTTCTGTAAGTTCATTATAATTTTAGACCTACTTTTTTTCTCCTATTCAAAAACACCATAGAAGTTTTGTTTTAATACGTAATTTAGCAGCCTATCTTCCCACTATGAGATTATTAGCTTTTATTTTTCTATTATTCTTTACCCTCACCATATCATTTGCCCAAGTAACCATACCCAATGATAGTATTACCCAATTGGAAGAGGTAGTGCTTTTAGACTCCTTAAAACGCAAACAGGCAACAGGCATCGTACCTTCAAAAGTAATCGGGCCAAAGATTTTTCAGAATTACAGTCCTGTTGATATTGTTTCCTCCATGAACCAAATATCTGGTGTCTACGTACTTTCCGGGGCCTTGAATACCAACCGGATTACCATTCGTGGTGTAGGTGCCAGAACCCTTTTCGGAACAGATAAAATCAGGTTGTACTACAATGAAATCCCGGTTACCAATGGTACTGGTTTTTCAACCATTGAAGCGTATGACCTTGAGAACATGAATTCGATTGAAGTTATCAAAGGTCCAAAAGGAACTGCTTTTGGAGCAAATTTGGGCGGAACGATAATCCTGAACCCTAAAGAAGCATTACTGGAAGCTACTACGCTACGTAATAACTTCACGCTGGGCTCTTATGGTCTGATCAAAAATAGTTTAGGCTTTACCCACGCTGATAACAAACTTTCCTTGGAACTGCGTTACGGACACATGACCATAGATGGCTATCGTGATAACAACCGTTTTGAAAGAGATGGCATATTATTGAATACAGCTTATAAAATCAATTCGAAAAGCAAGATCTCATTTTTGTTGAATTATATTGATTATATAGCACAAATAGCTAGTTCATTGAGTCAAACCGCTTTTGACGAAGACCCGACTCAGGCGGCTTTTACATGGAATGCCGCCAAAGGATATGAGGCCAACAAATATACCTTGGCGGGTCTTTCCTATTCCCTTGAATTCAATCAGAAGCTTTCGAATACCACAAGTGTATTTTATACCTATTTAGACCATTACGAGCCACGGCCTTTTAACATTCTGGACGAATTCACCAACGGTTATGGATTTAGAACACGTTTCTTGGGTGATTTTAGAATAAAAGAAAAGCCTGTACACTACTCTTTTGGTGCAGAGCTCTATAAAGACAATTATAATTGGGGCACTTTTGAGAATTTGTACGAAGATAATAATGGCAACGGAAGCTTACAGGGCAATGCATTGAGTGATAACCAGGAATTAAGGACACAAATCAATGCCTTTGGCACATTGACCGTGCCTTTTGCCAGTTTTTTTTCAGCCCAATTGGGATTGAACATCAATAAGACGAAATATGATTTTCGGGATTTTTTCAATACGGGAATTGCAAACACTAGTGGAAAGCGCAGTTTTGACCTGATCTTTTTGCCCAGCCTAAATTTGAACTACACATTTTATCCGCATCAGAGCATTTATTTGAATGTAAGTCGGGGCTATTCTAACCCCAATCTGGAAGAGACATTGACCCCTGAGGGTGTCATAAACCCTGATATTGCCCAAGAAACCGGCACCAATTATGAGCTGGGTAGCCAGTTGTCTTTGGACAATAAGAAATTAATAATCGAGCTTGCCCTATACCGAATGGCCATCAAGAACTTGCTGGTCGCTCAACGGGTTGGGGAGGATGAATTTATTGGAAAAAATGCCGGAAGCACCAAACATCAAGGCATTGAGTTGGATGTCAACTACAAATTGACCCTAAGTCCAAAACTTCAAATAACCCCTTTTATGAGTTACTCTTAGAGCAACCATAAGTTTGTGGAATTCATTGATGGGGACGATGATTTTTCAGGTAACCCTTTGACTGGAGTACCCAAACATAGACTGAATACAGGGTTACAAATGCAATGGCGAAACGGTCTCTATTGGAACACCACCCACCAATATGTTGGCAAAATACCCTTGACGGATGCCAACACCTTATCCAGTGCATCATATAATCTATTGAATACCCGAATGGGCTATAAAAAAGAGCTATCCCAAACTATCACTATTGGTTTGGATTTTGGTATTAACAACCTAACCGATACCCATTACGCACAGTCGGTTCTAATCAATGCCTCTAGTTTCGGAGGTAATGCCCCTCGTTATTTTTATCCTGGTAATGACCGAAACTTTTATGGCAGTCTGCTCTTGAATTATCGCCTTTAATGGTTCTTTTCTTAGAGCTTATATGATTAACTTGGTATTATAAGTGGGATGTCATCAATAACTATATCCCTTTATCGACACTTATAAAATATTCAATGTAAACTGATGAATATCATTGGATTACACTTTTA
>JBATIW010000268.1:0-2029 GCA_049668005.1 Maribacter sp. | reverse complement strand
TAGCAAGGATGCGGCCAAAGCATGGCATTTAGCCGAAATTCTAAACCGTCATAAAATAAAGTTCAATGAGCTTGCTCGCGATGTGACAATTGGTAATAAGAAGTACACCAAAGGAAATAGCTATGTTGTACCAATGAATCAAAAGAACCATCGACTTATCAATGCCATGTTCGAAAAACGCACTTCGTTTACGGATAGTCTTTTTTATGATATATCGGCATGGACTTTCCCATTGGCTTTCAACCTAGATTATTCCGAACAAAGCTCAATGGCAAATGTTGGTTCAGAAATTGAAAATTTCACAGCATTGACTGGGAATGTTAGCGGAAAGAGCAATTATGCCTATTTATTTGAATGGAACGAATATTACACTCCAAAAGCACTTAATAGCATTGTGGAGAAAGGATTAAGGGCCAAAGTAGCCAAATCACCCTTTAGTCTTGAGGGAAAACAGTATGATTATGGTACAATTTTGATTCCTGTTCAGAATCAAGATCTGAACGCTGATGAGTTACATGAATTTTTAAAAGAGGTAGCCCAAGAGAGCATGCTTCAAATAACTTCAGTAGGTACAGGTCTTACAAAGGGCATTGATTTGGGCAGCAATGATTTTGACCCTATAAAAAAACAAAAGGTTGCCATTCTTGTCGGAAGCGGGATAAGTTCATATGATGCAGGTGAAGTTTGGCATTTGTTCGATACCCGTTTCAATATGCAATTAACAAAATTGGACATGGCCTACCTAAGTAGTGTTGATTTGAGCAAGTACACTGATTTGATTGTGCCAAATACAAGCTCAAGGGGTGGCGGATTGGCTAAAAAATATGCCGAAAAAATTAAAGAATGGGTCAAAGATGGCGGTACATTAATTGGTTACCGAAATGTTGCTGAATGGTTGGACAAAAATGAGGTGGTAGATTTAGCGTTTAAGAAAGACACCCTGATCGCTAAGAATATTTCATTTGGAAAGAAGGGTGATTTCAGCGGAGCCCAAGTTACTGGAGGAGCGATTTTTGAAGCGAAATTAGACCGCTCACACCCCATAAATTATGGATATAAAAATGATAAATTGGCCTTGTTCAGAAATACCAATGTCTATATAGAACCTAGCAAGAATAGTTATAACAACCCCATACAGTACACCGATAATCCTCTATTAAGCGGATACATTTCGGAGGAAAATTTAGAACTTATGAAAGGCTCTGTTCCTTTTCAAGTAAAAAAAGTTGGTAAGGGCAGGGTAATCGTCTTTACTGATAACACCAACTTCAGGGCTTTCTGGTATGGCACAAACAAGTTGTTAATGAACGCAATTTTCTTTGGTAAGATGATGTAAGCTATCTGAGCTTTACATATATAAAATTGAAGAGTATATGGGCCAGGAACATTGTAAGCGCAATTTCTTGGCCCAAAGTATATCTAAAGACCAAATAAAGCGACAGATAATATATGGGAAAGAGTATTAATCCCAACAGAAAGCGCAAAGTCGTCCTGAATTCAATATCCATTCCAATAGATTTAACCTTTCTGTCCCAGAGGAGTATCACCGGAAAATTAATTATGGTGAAGATGATCTTATTCAAAGCTGAAAACCAGTGCGGTTTACTTTTATTAGGCGTTAACCCAACATTTGGGTCAATGTCCTGAATGATTCTATTCACTACATTGGGTTTCAGAAAATCTACTTTTTGATTATTCAATTGGACCAAAACATTATCATAGGTTTCCTCATTTGGAATGTGGGTTGTAAGTACTTTTAATCTCTTATAGATTTCATCTTTCAGCCTGGTTTCCGATGCTGTTAAATCATTTGGATCATAATAATCCTGCACAGGGAAATCCTTTCCGATATACATTGAAACGCTATCAGGAAAACCTTCAGCTTCCAAATAGTTCAAGCCTACTGGGAGAATACGAATATCCAAGTCCGGTTCTTTTTCCAATGCGGAAAAAATCATTCTAACAAATCCTTTGCGCATTGGCCATCTCACCCTTCTTAGTATACCATGGTTACCTTCAGGAAAAAGCA
>JBATIW010000267.1:0-1981 GCA_049668005.1 Maribacter sp. | reverse complement strand
TTTTGGAACCATTGTCTGCTATAATTTCGTTAAATACGGTGTTGAAGCAGACAAGTATATTTTGGTCAACAATAGATATCATAAAAACATCCAATTTTTTAGTTTTATAGGTTTTGCTTTTTGTGGCTATCACGGTTATTTCTTAAGCATGGATTCATGGCTAGTAATACTCATTTTATTAGGATTGACTGGATTCTATGCACTACCGGTATTACCACAGGCCAAGAATTTAAGAAGTCTTGGAGGCCTTAAGGTTTTTCTGGTTGCCATAGTTTGGTCGGGTATAACCGTTATTTTGCCTTATACCGAGATAGGTAAGGTTTTTGTATGGGACGATTGGGTGGAAGTTGTGCAGCGCATACTAATTGTTCTGGTATTATTAATTCCATTTGAGATAAGGGATTTGGCTTATGATAAGCCTGAATTAAAAACCATACCACAGCGCATTGGTGTAGCCCAAACCAAGATTTTTGGAAAATTTTTGGTGTTATTCTTTTTTTTCTTGACTTTTTTAAAGGATGAGGTTACCGACTTGGAAATCGTTGCAAAGGGTATTCTGTTCTTGATTTTGGGAGGATTGATGTTTATAACTAAACGTAATCAATCGAAATATTTCGCCTCTTTTTGGGTAGAGGTCATTCCTATTTTCTGGTGGTTTGTGATTTGGGGACTTACTTTCTATTTCTAGATTTTATCCTGTACGTGTTTTTTCATTATCACCTTATCTTTTGCTGGCAAACAATGAAGTGGTGCTTTATCACAAAGTGCTGTGAGTTCGGCGTTCTTTTTAGAAAATACAGAGCACGTTTTACAAATAAGAAGATGCATTACCAATTTTATTTTTTCTATAAAAGTTGCTTCTTTATATTGCTTTTTGTTGCAGATTATAGCTGCCTCATCACACGAAATCATATTGAAAACCAATTTTTATTAAGGCAACTCATCAAGGCCGTTCTGGACCTATGTATCATTACCCAAAGATTAGACGGGTTAATCCCTAGTTCTTTACAAATATCTTCAGTGCTCATACCTTGAATGGTCTTCATTGTGAAGACCAGGGATTGCTTTTTTGGTAGTTTGGAAATGCATTCATGAATAGCCAATCCTAATTCCTCATTTTCAATTTCGTCATTTTCAAGAATACTACTGGGGTCAGCTACTTGTTCTTCGAGCCAGTCACCATCTGTATCGTTCTGGGTACTATAGTTCATGCGAACTTCTGCTTTGCCTTTTTTTGAATTTATCTTTCGATAATGATCTATTACTTTTCTTTTAAGAATAGCAATTAACCATGTGCGCTCGGCGGCCGTCCCTTTGTAGTTCTTGGCTGATTTCAATCCGGCAAAAAACGTTTCCTGCACCAAATCCTTTGCGAGTTCAGCATCGCTAACGCGGGATACCGCGAAGTTAAAAAGGTAGTCGGCATATTGATCTACCCATTTTTCCGGATGTAATTGGTGCGTCTCCATTTGTTTTATTGTTGCTCTCAAAAATAGGTGATTTTTTTCTTAACAAATATGTTTATTTTTGAAGAAACCACTTTGTATGAAAAATTTAATTTTAGTTACGGTTATTCTATTAGTTAACTTAGGATGTTCTCAAATTAAAGGAAAACATATCACAGAAGTTTCACAAAGTGAACTTGATCAGGTTGTTTTGGTCGATGTTCGGACCCCTGGCGAGTTTAATGACGGGCATTTGGAAAAAGCAATGAATATTGATTGGTTGGGGGATAGTTTCACTGTGGAGTTTGAAAAAATAGATAAGAATCAGACCATTTACCTTTATTGCAGAAGTGGAAAACGAAGTGCCGATGCAACCAAATTCTTGGATTCCTTGGGGTACAAGAATGTAGTTAACCTTGAAGGCGGTTATATTGCCTGGGCGGAAAAGAACGATTAAATCATTTTTTCAATAAGCCCGCACGTTCTAAGAGGGCCTCTACTTTGGGTTCTGCCCCTCTAAAGCGTTTGTATAATAC
>JBATIW010000266.1:0-5571 GCA_049668005.1 Maribacter sp. | reverse complement strand
TATTACTGGTTCTTCTCCTGTTGATATTATTCTGGAAAACAATGAGGCATCTGTGGAGATAGTGGTTAATGAGCGCAGCAACAACGAATCTGGCTTTCTCTTTAACCAGTTCTCACCCAATGGTGATGGCACCAATGATTTCTTGATAGTGAATGACATACAGGATTATCCAAATAATAGCATTGAAATCTATGACCGATATGGTAATCAGGTTTTTGAGGCCAGACCCTATGATAATACTTGGGATGGTACCCGTGACAATAATGATTTACCCAAAGGCACCTATTTCTATGTTTTGGATTTAGGGGATGGATCTGAGATCAGCAAAGGATGGATCCAAATCATAAGACAATAAGATAATGAGTTACAGAAAACACAAGTTTACATACAGCACCACCCTTTTTGTCTCCATAATGGTATACTTCGTATCCTTTATGGCGATAGGGCAGAAAGAACCTCAATATACACAATACATGTATAATATAGGCAGTTTCAACCCAGACTATTTAGGTACTGTGGAAACTCCCGAAATAGCCGGTCTTTACCGTGCCCAATGGATTGACATCCCTGGGGCCCCTAGAACCTTCCGATTTGGGATGAACATTCCCTTCGCGAATGAAAAAACTGGCTTGGGATTCAATGTGGTAAGTGATCAATTAGGGCCTTCTACTCAGACATATGTAGATGTGGCCTATTCGTATCAGGTCAGTGTATCTGATAATACCAAACTCTCTTTTGGCTTGGATGTTGGTGGCTCTTTCTTGAATGTTGATTTTTCCAAAGGAACTTTTGAAATCGAAAATGAGCCTTTGTTAAACACCGAGACCGTAAACAAGTTCTATCCCACGATTGGTGCGGGAACATTTTTGTATTCTGACGACTGGTATGTAGGACTATCTATCCCAAATTTTTTGACCAACGGAATCTATGGGGATGAAGTTGCGGTTTTAGTTGAAGATAAGGTCCAATTCAATTTTATTGGAGGTTATGTCTTTGAATTATCAAGTGGCCTTAAGTTCAAACCTGCTTTTATGGTCAATTACCTGCAAGGTGCTCCCATGAACTTGAATTTGTCAACAAACTTTTTGATTGATGATGTGGTTACCCTGGGTGCTTCGTATAGGGTCGATAATGCCATAAGTGGTCTGGCAGGAATTCAGGTATCCAGTGGAATGTTCCTAGGATATTCCTATGACTATAATACCAATGGTCTTGGCGAATTCAACAATGGCTCACACGAGGTAATACTTAAATTTTATCTTGGTAAAGGAAGTAATAGGAGTAGGCAGCCCAAAACCAAAAATGCGAAGGGCAAACCTAAGCAAATAGACACCCCAAGGTTCTTTTAAATTTAAACGAAGAGGTTAAAATGAAAACAAAGGTTTTAATATTATTCTGTTTTGCAATGCTAGCGACATCTTTCGCCCAAGAAAAAAAATCGAAGGCCGATATTTTATTTTATGGCTATGACTATAAAAATGCAATTGTAGAGTATCAAAAAGAAATGGTCAATGCGCCATTAAGAACTGGTCAACTATTGAACCTAGCTGATTCCTATTACAAATTGGGAAGCTTTGAGAATGCTTCTAAAATTTACCTAGATGTACATAAAAGAGACACAACAATGTCTGGCAATCGTTTTAATAAGATGTTACAAAGCTTGGCGAAAACATCTAATACCGATAGGGTAAAGGCCTTTCTAAGTTCAAAAAGAGCGTCATTTACAAATGAGCTAATGGAGAATGCGGAGTTTAATTATGAATTGTTGAATTCCAGTGATGATAATGAATCCAATTTTCAAGTTTTCAATTTAGATACGAATAGCCCTCAAATCGATTTTGCCCCGGCCTTTTATAAGGATAGACTGCTTTTTAGTAGTGGGAGGATACAGAAATCAAAAAGTACGTATGAACCTACGGGAGAATCCTTTTTGGATATTTATGTAGCTCAGATTAATGCTGATGGAAATATTTTTAGTGCTAGTCCTTTTACAGAAATTCCTAATTCGAAGTTTCATGAAGCCACACCTTTCTTTTCAGAAGAAATAGGAAAATTGTTTTACACCTTGTCAAATACCCAAGGCGGTGAACTTCGATTTGATGAGAATGGCAAAAATTCTCTGGCTATAGGCATGTCAGACACTCGTGGTGAACTACGTTTTCTTCTAAAGGACTTAAGTACATCATTCTATTATCCTTTTTATGACGCCAAGTCTTCTAAATTATATTTTGCAGCCAACTTCGAGGATGGCTATGGTGGAACCGATATATATTATGTCTATACGAATAATGGGCAGATCATGTCTGAGCCCACGAATTTAGGCCCTAGGGTGAATTCTCCTGGAAACGAAATTGCGCCGTATATTTTTGACAATAGCCTATACTTTTCTTCAGATATATTTTATGGCATTGGGGGTATGGATATGTACAAAACAAATATGCATGTTGACGGCTCTTTTAGCACACCAGTAAATCTAGGAAAAGGTATAAACACAACATTCGATGACTTCGGTCTTATTCTCAAGGATATTGGCCCAGAAGGGCTTTTGGGCTATTTTTCTTCCAATAGAATGGGCGGAAAGGGCAACGATGATATTTATGGTTTCAAAGTAAAGGAAGCCTTGGGTTTAAAAACATTTTCTTTAAAAGGTCGCGTGGTGAATCTTAAATCAAAGGAAAATATTTTAAAGGCACAGCTACGACTATTGGATGAAGATGGCGAAATCATAAAGGAGGTATATTCAAACGAAAATGGGGATTTTATGTTGGAAATTCCTTGGAGAGAACAAGTCACACTTCAAGCAACTAAAGACAGACATTCAATTTTTTCGGTTACATACAACGAAAGCGAATATGATAGTGTACAGAAAGGAGCCTTCAATATAGGGCTTTCATTTATTGATGATTTATTGACCGAAAAAGAAGGACAACGGGTAGTAAAAATCCAAAAATTTTATTTTGACAAAGGGAACGCGGTTATTACGCCTAAAATTAAAATTGAGCTGGATAAGGTAGTAGACGCCGTACAACGATTTCCACAAATAAAACTGTCCATTGAATCACATACGAATAGTAAGGGTTCCAATAAGAACAACAAGCAGTTGTCCCAGAGACGTGCGGATGCCATTAAAATTTACCTGATTAAAAATGGCCTCTCCACAACCAATATTCATAGTGCCACGGGTTATGGTGAGGAGAAGCTAATTAATAATTCTGCAGATGGTGTCTACTGTTTGGAATTTCTACACAATCAAAACGAACGGACGCATATCGCAATCGCCAATTTTGATGAGTTATAAACCCCTTGGGCATAACCAATGCGTTCATTAAAAAATGACCATCCAAAAATAAACAAGCGAAAATACAGACAGGAATACAATGCCCATATAGGTCAAAACTTGCAATCCTTTTTTTGGCTTCAGGTTCAAGGGGATTTCGCTACTCATGACATTCTTTAAGTTCATGTAGCCAATTATCGGGGCCACGACAAATGAAACAAAAGTTGCCAAGGCTACCAATAGTCCCATATTGGCTCCAAATGCAGTGATAACCACGAAATTTACCACCGCTAAAATGGTTACCCCTAAGGCAAAATATCCTTTTTTCCCTGTCAATTTTACTTTAGGGTACAGTAGGTCAATAATATCAAGACTAACACGGGTTACAGCGTCATGGGCAGTCATACAGGTACTGAACATCGTTGCAAAGGCGGCTACCGCTATAAAAATATAGGCCCACGGTCCTATATGGGCGGTGAACAGCTGTACAACCTGATCAGCAAAAGTGACTGCATTTCCGCTGAGTTCCGTGTTTGTCCCGTAAAGGGTCATCCAACCGATAATCAAAAAGAAAACGGCAAGAATAGCGGTCATGAGATATCCTATATTGAACTCTTGTAATGATTCGCGAAGTGTAGGCCTACGGCCTTCTGTTTTCCATTTTTCAATACTCCATAAACTCACCCAGCTTGAAGCTTCAACAGTGGTTGGCATCCACCCCATCAATCCTATTAGAAACAACACGCCGACTTCATTAAATATTGGGGTAGGGGTAAAATTGGCAACTTCCTCTACTTGACCTTTAAAGACCACCAGTGCAGTAGTAACGATAAGGGCAATGAACAAAATGCCGACCACAAACTTCAGTGAGTTTTCAAGAAAATGGTACTTGCCTATAATCAGCAAGGAGCTAATTAAAACAAACAAGCCCAGAGCCACGATGCTTATTGAAACATTCGATATTCCAAAAAGATTGATAAAGAGCCCAGCTGTTACGGTGTATAATGCAGCCAGAATGGTAAAAGTAGTAACGAGTGTAATCGCCGCATAGAACCATAAATAGCCCTTGCCACGATTTAAATAACCTTCGATCAAGGTTTTGTTGGTTATATTGGTATACCGTACACCAAATTCGAAAAATGGGTATTTAAAAATATTGGCTAGTGCAATTGGGATTATCATTATCCATCCATATTGTGCTCCTGCTTTTGTAGATAAAACCAAATGGGAGGTGCCAATGGCCATACTTGCGAATAAAAGCCCTGGGCCGAGGTTTTTAATGAGCGTTTTGAATTTTGACATTTTAGGAAATTGTTCTTCCTAAAAATACCTTTTAATTTAGATATTTCTTAGGATTATTTTATTTCAATTTTATTGCCGTAAAACTTGGGTTCGGTATTTAAGATCAGGTCAATAAAGACTTTTACACGGGCAAAATATTCTCGAAATTGGACTTTGAATCCTTGATTGCCTTTTAAATCCTTCGCGTTAAAACCAATTGCATGTAATCCTTTTTGGTTTGCCAAATAGATGGCTCTTTCATTATGGAATTTCTGGGAAATAACAGTTACACTATCCAACCCAAATACCACATTGGCCCGAACCATAGAATCCAAAGTTCTAAAACCGGCGTAATCCAAAAATATTTTATCCACCGGGATACCTTTGGCAATGAGGTCTTTTTTGATAGTACTTGGTTCATTATAATAAATAGTTCCATTATCTCCGCTTACAAGAACAAAATCTATCTTGTTGGCTTTAAAAAGTGCTACTGTAGCGTTTATGCGGTTAGAGTAATACGGGTTTGCATGGCCGGATATTAATTTTTTTGCGGTTCCAAGAACTAAACCTACACGATTTTTGGGAATCTTGTCAATGGAAGAAAAAGTTTTGTGCTTTGCTGCAGATTCAATAATAAAATTACATAGAAAAATAACGAGTAGCGGAATGATTATCAGGAACCCTGTTATCTTAAGAAGTTTCTTTTTCATCAACTATATTGAAATGCATGCTAAAGGTAGCTAAATAACAAAAGTAAAGAGCGGGATATAAACAAAAAAACCTCATAAATGTGTGGCTTATTGTTCCTTGAGCTTAAGCTAAAATAGATTTGGTAAACGCTCGAACAAAAAACCAATGCATATGCTATGATTTCCCAATAGGAAACTGTTGGGGTTTTATACATTACTTTTGCGTAAAATTTATTGAAGATGCAATCGTTTGACGAATTTAAAATCTCTAACCAACTGCGTGACGCTATAACTGATTTGGGGTACGCTAATCCAACTCCAATT
>JBATIW010000265.1:0-2163 GCA_049668005.1 Maribacter sp. | reverse complement strand
ACAGCCCTACCACGTATGCTATCTTTTTTTTCATACACCGAGACTTCATAACCCCATTTGGCCAAATAACATGAGGCTGATAATGAGGAAAATCCAGAACCGATGATGACAATTTTTTTATTCATTTTAAGGTTTGGGAATTATTTTATAAAGCACTTGTTAATTCCTTAATGGATGTATAAATTTTAATATAGTCCGGTAATGTTGTTTGATCTGCATGACTTGTTTGCGGGCCAATAATCCAAAAACTAGGATTTTTGTAGCCTTGGATTAACTGGTCAAAGTCATTAATATATTTTCCAACCTTGTCCGGTAATGGGGCCACAGTGAAATAAGAGAGAAAGCAAAGATTATCGGCGTACTTTAATAGTTCTCCCAAGTTGTTCTGTGGAATGGATTGACCTAAATATACTGATTTGTAGCCTCTTAATATAATTTCATAATTAACATATAACAAACCTATATCATGTATCTCACCTTCCGGGAGAAAAAGAACGAATGTCTTTTCCTTTTTTATGGGCTCATTAGTTTGTAGCTTTTCAATATTGATTAATATTTTTTGTTTGATCAAAGCAGTGATAAAATGTTCATGGGCAGGACTAATTGTATCTGTTTGCCACAATAAGCCAAGCTCATTTAATAATGGAATAAAAAAATCGTTAAAAATTTCACGGAATGAATTTTCTGCCAATAAACCATTATAGGTATTGCTGAACAAAGCCTGGTCAAAGTTTATCATGGATAACTTAAAGGCATTTAGAACATGGTTTTTCATGCTCTTATTTGCCACTATTTCCCTTACTTTTAGGGGTATATCCCCTTCTGGTATTTTGGCTATTTTAGATATTTTATATCCATTTTTGTTTAATAAAGAAATATTCAATAATTTTTGAAGACTACTAAGGCTATAGGTTCTAATATTTGTGTTGGTTCTTTCTGGAGATAACAAATCATATCTTTTTTCCCAAATCCGAATCGTATGTGCCTTGATTCCCGATAAATTTTCTAAATCCCGAATACTGAATACCTTCTTTATATTGTTCATACTTTAAATAAAAAGTTTAAACAAATATAAGTTTAATTTTGCTGGAATGTTAAAAAGGAAAGTTAAAATATGAGGTAATTGTACATTGTAGAACGTCAGGGCCAGTCAAGACTATGGGTCTTCAGAATATTTACCAATGAATGCTTTGGTACGTTCCTTTGATAGATTCTTTATCTTTCTTTCAAGAACCATGGCTTCAGATCTGCTTTCCTTTTCAGTAGACCAAACAAGTTTCCAGGGTAGATAATGCGCTGTGGCCTTTTCGCGACCTGAATTATGGCGCCTAACCCGTTCAAGGACATTGCGTGTTTGCCCTTTGTAATATGTATCAAAGGCTTCAGAATATATTATGTAAACGAAATATTTCATATACGAAAAAAGCTTCCAATAGTAATAGGAAGCTTTTGTGCCCACGACTGGAGTCGAACCAGCACGTCCTTACGAACACTACCCCCTCAAGGTAGCATGTCTACCAATTCCACCACGTGGGCATAAAATAGGTCTGCAAATATAGGAAGCTGAAATTGAAGATAAAATTTATTGGTGTTTTAATTTTTGCTATAAAGAAGGGGTTATATTCCTTGTTCATAGATGTCTTCAAGCAAAAGGACATTGCCTTCGTCATTGACAATTTTTAAATCGTATCGTATATTAATTTCGGTGCCAATGGGACATTGATAATATATACGCCAGGCATCCGATTCCTTAACTCCAATACAACCGTTTGAATATGCTTTACCCAATGATTTAGGATTTGTCGTAGGGTGTATGAGCTGGCCATTTCGTATCCCATTTATTTCAGTAACTATCCAAGGAATTTTGGGCATTAAGGTAGTTTTATTGTCGTCCCTGCGTGTTACAGAAAACAGTTTGCCTGTTTCAGGGTTATAAAAGGCAGGATTTTTTCTATAGCCAACTACGCGACCTTTCCCTTGTTTGGTCTTAAGATCGGTGATTCTATCCCCCATTTTTAAATACTTTCGTTTGTTCTGGCCAATCCTAATGGGATATGTAGCTAAAAGCGTGGAACCTTCGTAAATCCTTAATTTGTATTCCGGCAGGTTTATATCAATTCTTATTTTGTCAAAAGATTCCAAAATGGAAGAAGTTTTCAAGGA
>JBATIW010000264.1:0-6265 GCA_049668005.1 Maribacter sp. | reverse complement strand
GTACTATTGAGATGAGGGATAATAAAGTAATTGTACTTGCTGATTGATAATTTTTATCACAAAGAATATAAATGCCCCATATTATCGGGGCATTTTTTATTTAAGGATTATTAATTCCCAATCCTGCTCTCCTGAATTATACCTCTTCACATGCTTGAAACCATTGGCGTAATGTGCATTTAAAGAGCGAATGTTTTTAGCATCAACTTCAGTGATGATAGCATCGAATTCTGGTTTGAGGGAATCCCTCATGGTTTCGTACAGATTCCTGAATATAGCTTGTTTACGATATTCAATGTCTATGCAAATCTGACCCATGGCAATGTAGTTGCGAGGTTTTGGATTGACCGATTCAATTTCATAGAACCTGGGTTTAAGAATCTCTATTTCCTGCGAAAAAAAAGGATGCATACACAAAGCATAACCCATTACTTTTCCTCCAGCTTTCGCAATGATATGCTGACAAGCAGCATTCATTTGTTTCAATAAATCAAAAGTATGTATGACTGTAACAAAGCCTTCCTGTTTTCGCGCTTCATCAGAAACGTCGGTAAATAGGTTTTTTTGTTGTAGTTCTAGAATTTGATGTAATTCCTCATCGGTTTTAGACCTACAATACCTTATATTCAACTTACTCCCTTTTTAACCACGCTTTTCTTTTTGTCAATGCCTCTTTTGAAGCAGCTTCATCCATTAAAATTTTATACAGGGGACTTGCATCTAATGTAACGGTTGTCGATTTTTCCTCCTCAAACCGCTTATAGGCTACCTGTATTTCTTCACCCACTTTGTATTGTTGAATGATATCATTGAATTTTTGCCCTTTCTCGAATACTAAATCATTAATACTGGTAAGAACATCCCCTTTTTCCAGGCCTGCCTTATAAGCAGCACCATGCATTGCTGTATTTCGCTGTATTATGGCAGTACCTGCTTCAGTTATGCCCACAGAAGCTCCAAAATAGGGTTCATTTGTACTTTGCTGCAAAGTAACACCTACAGATTCAAACAATAATTTAAAATCAGGCATTTCGCTGTTATGGATGTACGAATTGAAAAAGGCGTCACCAAACGTTTTGCCAGCATATGTATTTAAGGATTGATGTAAATCTTCAATGGTATAGGGCATTTCATTTTTCCCAAAGTGCTGCCAGACCATTTTCATATAGCCATCCAAGTTCAGATTTTCCTGTCGCAACGAAAGGTCCAAGGCCAAACCAAGAACACTTCCATAGGAATAATACGAAATAAAGGTATTGTCTCGATTTACTGGGTCAACAGAAGTTGCTGCATCTACAAAAGGCGCTTGATAGCTCATTTCAATAGGGTTGAAGAATTGCCTTCCATTAGAATTCCATACATAATTGAAGCCACCAGTAAGACCTTCCACATAAGCTTTAGGTGTTAGAAGTCCGGCTCTGCATAAAATAAGATTGGTATAATAACTCGTAAAACCTTCGGCAAACCAAAGTTCACCACTCATATTGGCTTCCTCAAAGTTAAAAGGTTCCAAAGATTGAGGTCTAACTCGCTCTACATTCCAGGCATGGAAAAATTCATGGGAAACCGTTCCTATATTTCGCTCCATACCACCTTTGGCCAAACTACGTGTACTGGTCAAAACAGTTGAATTGCGATGCTCCATGCCATCTCCTGAGGCATTAGGGATATAGCAAGCCAAAAAGGTATAAGTGTCATAATCAAATTTTGGAAGTTCCCCGAAAACTTCCCTTTCTTCCAATACGACTTTTTTTATTTTGTCAAAATAAGTATCTACTTCTTGTTCGGTGCCAGTATGGTGCAATGCCAATCTCACGTTTTGCGAACCGACTTTGAATTCACGAAGGCTGAAATCACTTATTTCAACAGGGCTATCCATAAAATATTGCAAATTGGGGGCTGAATATGTAGTGCCAGAAATCAAAGGTAATTGCGTCACTACTTTCCAGTTGAGGTCTTCCCTCACAGTAAATTTGACCTTTAAAGGAAATTCATTCAAACTAGGCGCGAAAATAAAAGTTGCCGGAATGTTCAAATGGGCATGTGTCTCATCTATTTGCGCGTAGGTGCCATCACCACGATTAGCAAATAAGGTATAACTGATATTTATGGTTCCATCATGGCCAATAATTCGCCACTCATGGTTATTGGGACGAATCACTTCTAATCTATTACCTTTACTATCGGTGGCGTTTAGACCATAAACATTTTTTGCGAATTCATGTAAGGCATAACGTCCTGGGGAAGTACGGCTCATTCTTACTGCCAGGGTATCTTGCTTAATATTGGAAAACAAAGCTTCTATCTGTGCTTCATGATGAACAGCATTTTCGAATGACACTTCATAGGAAATGTTTTGGGAGCTTGCAGTAGCCGTAATAGCGATTATAACTACGAGACAGAATAAGTTTCTCATTTTCTTAAGGTTAATGCTAACGAATATAGCATTTAAATAGCGAAATAGTACCTTTGCTTTATGGAGCAATTCCCGAAAAAATTATTGACTAAACTCTCGGAAAGAAGGGATAATAATGCATTGAGAAGATTACCGAATCCGAACGGATTAATTGATTTCTCATCCAATGATTATTTGGGGTTGGCCAAGAACGAAGAGGTATTCAATCATGCTATGAAATTATTGAAAGAACATGGTTTGATTCGAAATGGAGCCACTGGTTCACGACTGCTTTCGGGTAATCATGAACTTTATTTTGAACTGGAACGGAAGTTGGCGGATTTTCATAAAACGGAAGCGGCTTTGGTCTTTAATTCTGGCTATGATGCCAATATTGGATTTTTTAGTACCGTGCCCCAACGAGGAGACATAGTTTTTTATGATGAACTTATACATGCTAGTATTCGTGACGGAATTAAAATGGGAAACGCGAAGAGCTACAAGTTTAAACATGATGATTTAGAAGATTTAAAAAGGAAATGCCATGTTGAGCATAACCGTGGTTCACAGGAAGCGGAAGTTTACATCGTTACCGAATCCGTTTTTTCAATGGATGGGGATTCCCCCGATTTACAAGCAATGGCGAAATTCTGTACATCCAACAATTTTCATTTAGTGGTTGATGAAGCCCATGCTATTGGCGTTTATGGAGAAAATGGGGTGGGACTCGTTCAGGAAAAGGGATTACAAGATCAGGTATTTGCTCGAATTATTACTTTTGGTAAGGCTATCGGTTGTCACGGAGCTGCTATCTTGGGGAGCAACGTATTGATAAATTACTTGGTCAATTTCGCAAGGAGTTTTATTTATACAACAGGTTTGCCCCCACATTCAATGGCCACAATAATCGCGTCTTATAAGAATTTGAGTTCTTCCGGATATCCACAACAAAAACTACAGAAAAAAATCCAATTGTTTAATCTTGAAGTTGAACAGTTAGGTCTACAAGGGAGTTTTATTAAGAGCAGCTCGGCCATACATTGTTGTATTGTACCAGGTAACGATACCGTAAAATCGGTTTCACAAAAAATCAGTGACAAAGGTTTTGATGTTCGGCCAATACTGTCACCTACGGTTGCAACCGCTAAGGAACGTTTGAGGTTTTGTGTTCATTCCTATAATTCCACAGAAGAAATAAAAGAAGTGCTACGGCTATTAGATTCATATATTTGAGCTTATGGAAGACCTGTTTTACACCATTGGCTCTTTTGATTACCCTGCTGATGTACAAATTATAAAGGGGAAATTGGAATCTGAGGGAATTCCTGTTTTTTTAAAGGATGAGAATACCATAAATTCCGATCCATTAATAAGTTTTGCCATTGGTGGAGTTAAGTTGCAGGTATACACGAAGCATAAAGAAAGGGCTCTGGAAATTTATAATGAAGTTCGCGCCTATGCAGTTGATAATGAGGGGAACCCTATTGTATGCCCAAATTGTAAGGCTAAAAAATCGGAATTATACTATCAGAGAAAAGGAATCTTTCTAAAACTTTTTCCTTTTTTTGAAAAGCGGAAGTACAAATGTCTTAATTGTGGAATGATTTCAAAACCAAACTAAAACAGATTCGAAGAGATGAAACGGATTTTTGTAACCGGAATATCAACCGATGTCGGTAAAACCATAGCCGCTGCGATTATCACGGAAGCACTTGAGGCTGATTATTGGAAACCGGTTCAGGCTGGGGAGTTGGACAATACCGACAGCCATAAAGTGGCACGACTTATTTCCAATAGTAAATCTAAGATACACCAATGTAATTATGAACTCAAGACCCCTATGAGTCCACATGCAGCAGCAGAAATTGACGGCGTCACTATAGCTGTGAATAAGTTCTATGAACCTGAAACCGGGAATCATCTGGTTATTGAAGGTGCAGGTGGACTTTTGGTGCCACTAAACGACACTGATACTGTTTTGGATTTGATTTTGCCAAATTATAAAGTTGTGGTGGTTTCCCGACATTACCTTGGAAGTATAAACCATACCCTTTTGACCATTAACTGGCTTCAATTAAAAGGATTTGATGTTTCGGTTCTGTTTAGTGGGGATGAGCAACCTACATCGGAAAGTATTATTCTTAAAAAAACTGGGGTCACATCCATCGGAAGAATCAACGAAGAAAAATCCTTTGACCAAGAAGTAATAAAAAAATATGCCGATATGTTTAGACCAGCTTTGGAATCAATCTAGGCGCTGCAGTATTTCAGCATTCTCTACGATTGCATGAACTTGGTAATGCTTTAATAAGTAGGCATTGATATATTCGTTTTCGGCAATATGTTTCTTGTCAAAAACGCGTCTGTTTTTACGCGTTACGATTGTTTTAGGACGTATGGTTTCCATAATATACCGCAGTTCTTCCATAGATGTTTTCCTAGAATTTCCGTAAAAAGGAAATAGTTCTTCGCGACAAATATTACTGGGATGGGTGGCTGATTTGGTCGGAGGTTCAACATCCAATCTCCAATACCCAATATGATATCCGAAAAACAAGATGTTTTTGGTTTCCAATTTATTTTCTTGAATATATTTAGGAGCCGAAATGCCCTCACCATTGAAAAAAGTGTCTTGCTCAATTTTGTGCTTAATTACATGCACATATTCATTATAGGATTCTATGGGAATCAATAAAATAAGAAAAAGGTAATAGGGTTTCCATTTGTATTTACTAGGCAACCGTATTCTGCTTAGAGCAACAACAGCCAAAGGCAAAAGCATTGGATGTAATTGAATCAAATAGTGCCCATTTATCCTTCCGCCCTTAAAAAAAGCATGCAAAACGCCTAGAATTGCCACGACCAGGAGTTGGACTTTAAAATCATGATAATCCAACAATTTCTTTTTCCAAGCTACAATGAAAAAAACAATAAGGATAATAAATATAGGGGCTAATTTAAAAAAAGAATAACGCCGGGCACCAATATATTCCAAAGGTGCTAAGACAACAGAATCCCACCATAAATCGAATATACCATTCATATAATAAGGCAAGATGGTCAGCGCAATAACTGCAATTATTCCCGTGCCATAAAGGATGCCGTTGAGGATACCCTTTGACCATGTCCTGTTTCTGAAATTGTTATAAATAATGAAGATTCCACCGAACAAAATGGCGTAGGCAATGTTCATTTTGGTCATCAGAGCCACTCCCATGAGTAGACCAGATAAGAAATACCACTGAGGCTTGTTAAACCGCAATAATATATATAATCCAGGTATAAAAAAGGCCATACAAATATGCTCTGACATTACGCCTTGCAGGCTGCCAAATAAAGTCAGCAGGATGACACATCCCATTGCCGATATAAGGCCTATTTTTTTTGAATGTATCTCTTGCCCAATTTTATAGGTGAAAAATGCTGTTAATGCAACAAGCAAAGCTCCTATAAGCCTTATGGCAATAAAACTTTTCCCAAAAACATATATAATCCCGGCAAAAAACAGGAATGTAAGGGGTGGTTTTAGATCCCAAAGTTCAGTGTAGGGCAAATTACCCTCTACCCATGATTGTCCCATGAGTATAAATGTGCTTTCGTCACGATCAATATAATCCCTAAAGAAAAAGGGAAGTCGCAGAAAGAATGAAACACCAAAAATCACCAGAAAAACGGTTGTGTTTTTAAGTGTGCTGTAGTTACCACAAAGCGAATTTATAAGCCTATTGGACATGTGTTTTCTTGGGATTAATTCCCATATTTGCAAGATAGATAAATTGCCGATGTATTAAATTCTATGACTGTAAAAAATCTTTCTGAGCGAGATAAAAAACATTTGTGGCATCCATTGACGCAACATAAGCTGCACCC
>JBATIW010000263.1:0-2464 GCA_049668005.1 Maribacter sp. | reverse complement strand
CGCTAGATCAAGATTGGCAAAGCCTGCAAGATTATAAACTATGTCTATTTTATCCGATTCAAAAACTTTTTCTACCTCAGATTGGTTAGAAATATCACATTTAATATAATCAACCTCTCTCATTAATTCAGGACTTTCTTTGATATCGGCAACCGTAACCGCATAACCCCTATGCAAAAGTTCTTTTACCAAATAAAAACCCAGAAAGCCAAAACCTCCAAAAACCAATACCTTTTTCATATTAAATTTTAGATTTTAATAAGCTCATTTGTTCTCTAGCTTTGTCTCCCAAAAAGAAGAAATCAAGGCTAACCGCCAAGAAGTTGTACTTTTTATCAACCTTTTCCATGAGTTTAATAGGATCAGATTCTATGACATGAAAGCCTAGGCTTTTAGACTTCGCTAAAGTAACCTTATCAATTTCCGCCAGTACTTCCTTAACATCCTCATCATAGAACATACCCGGTTTTCCCATTGAAGCAGAAAGGTCATATGGTCCAACGATTATACCGTCAATGCCTTCTACGTCTAGAATCGCGGCTAAATTCCGAACACCTTCTATATGTTCAATTTGGGCAATAACCACGGCTTCTTCATTTACCCATTTGTTATATTCGTTAAAACCCGTGCCATAATGCTGGGCTCTAGATAGACCCACACCTCTAGTTCCATTCGGTGGATATTTGACCCACGAAACTGCTTGTGCTGCCTCCTCGGCATTTTTAACCATCGGAACTATAATGCCATTGGCACCAGCGTCCATTACCCTTTTGATAATTACTTCGTCATTCTTACTAACCCGAACAAGAGCTTCCATATCATTTGCTTGAATATGGCCTATTAAGTTCTGTACGGTTTGATAATCAATTGCTGAATGCTCAATGTCTATCGTTAACCATTCAAACCCAGCTGATGATAATATCTCAATAATCGATTGATGAGGTATAGTCAACCAAGATCCAATTGATAATTCCCTGTTTTTAAGTTTTTGCTTTAGCTTGCTTTTGGTATGTAAAAAGTTTTTCATTTATTTTAATTACGATTTTCTTAATGGTTTCTATTTCGTTTGATCGAGTGTATTGACAACCGTGTATATCCTGAGGAAAGAACACCGCCATTTTTCCAGGGGAAAGTTTAAATTCCATATCGGCAGTTTCGTTGGCTTTATAAAATTGGCAATCCGTTTCCTCAGAATATTCACTCGTTACTTTTAGACCTTCGGGGCTATAGATCTTAATTCTTTCGCCTCCTTTTAAAACCACCTGAATATCCACCTCTTTTTTATGGGATTCAATTATCGAAGGTTCTGGCATAGTATCATAGCTCATTACCTTAAAATAATAATCTTCAGTTCTATAATACTCCCCATTCTTTGTGTCCACAGTAAGGGACATTAATTTTTGATAAATCCCATCAAAAAGAGGGGTATTAAAATATTGGTTCCAATTGGTTAGGCTATCATATATCATCGTAGTAATTTATATAGAGACTCTGCAATGATAAAATCCTGTATCTGATCAATATCAATAGCTTCAACTTTGTCCATCTCGAACATTTGGGCTTTCGCACCAATTCTCTTGCCTCCAGATTCCTTGAAAGACTGTCGTGTAAAAATATAAAAACTAGAGTTTTCCTCGAACAAGGGTGGTAAGTCCTGGGTTCTTATCAATTCTTGGGGATTGTGATTTGAAGGGTTTCCTTTTTCATCATAAAGCCTAGTCTGCACCTTGGTCACCGAAAACATAGAATCGTACTCCCCATTATTGTTCAACATCCTCTCGATAGCCTCATCAAGCGTTTTTGATTGTAGTAAAGGGTTTGTGCTATGTGTCTGAATATATAAATCAGCATCCACTTTGTCAATATCGTAACCGATTATCTTATTCATAGATACAAAATCACCAATAATTTCATCAGGCCTATCGTGTATGGTTACCTTGCCTTGATAGTTATTTGTCAAATCCTCCTTAATGCGGGGACCGTCTGTGTTTACGACTATCTCGCTGATGTATTTTGAATCGAGTAGTGTATTCAAAATTCGATGGTATAGTGGTCGACCACAAAAATCTTTCAGGTTTTTATTCGGTACACGTTCCGAATTTCCTTTCATTGGTAATAGCGCCACTACTTTCATTTCAACTATTTACAGAATTAATTTTCCACTTTGTTTTGGCCAAGAATTTATAACCAATACTACCCCCTATACAGCTAGTTAATTATTCTAAAACACTATATATGGGTCTTTTAGCAAAAGTACTAAAATCCTTTGCCTTCTCAAGTTTAATACCCTTATTCATTTTGTTGTCTTCTAGGATTTTTTTAGCAAAGGAATACCAAGTCATGGCAACACCATCCGTGAAATGATGAAGGCCAAAATCAGCATTTTCAAGAATCAATTCCTCAAGAATGAACTTTGCCAAATTAATCGCTTTTGTAGGACAGCCTGTCTGTTGGTCTGTTATGT
>JBATIW010000262.1:0-1723 GCA_049668005.1 Maribacter sp. | reverse complement strand
TTTGGAAGCCAAGGATAAAGAAATCGTGTTTAGAGAAGGTCAAGGATCTTTACTGCATCCCGGCAGTACCGCCACTTTACCGTTAATGCGTGGTAGTTGCCCAACCCATTTGATTTTATGTCATAGGGCAGAAATGGAAACCCTGCGGGATTGTAGTGAAATCAAGATTCCCACACTTTCCCAAGTAGTAAAACTCAACGAGTCCGTCGCTCATGCCTGCGGAGCATTTCCGCAGCCCAAGACCATAGGTATTGCTTTGAATACGAGTAAACTTAAGGAAAGTGAAGCCTTGGAATTAATCGATAAATTGGAAAAGGAAACGGGATTGCCAGTAACGGATGTAGTACGTTTTGGAGCGGAAAAATTGGGAAAAACCTTGTTGTAGACAAAATATGTTATGAAAAAAGAGGTCCTCCTTACTATTGTTATATTAACCACTGTGTATACCACTTTTGCTCAGCAGAAAAGGGCTAGGGGATATGGTATTGAAATTGGTGTATTGCAACCCGGGGAATACAATGCCATTACTGATGTAAAAGGGGTAAAGGTGGGCCATACAACCCTGCATATTGGCGATAATATTCGAACGGGCGTTACGGCTATTTTGCCCCATGGGGATAATATTTTTCAAGAGAAAGTTCCAGCGGCTATTTATATCGGCAATGGTTTTGGAAAGTTGGCTGGGTATAGTCAAGTAAAAGAGTTGGGGAATATAGAAACGCCCATAATCCTGACCAACACCTTAAGCGTGCCCACAGCATCCGATGCCCTGATTACGTATACCTTGGGTTTAACCGGAAATGAACAGATTCGTTCTGTGAATCCCATAGTTGGTGAAACCAATGATGGCTATTTGAATGATATACGAGGTAGACATGTAAAACAACAACATGTTATTGAAGCCATAACAAATGCCAAAACAGGTCCGGTGGCTGAAGGGAATATTGGTGCGGGAACAGGAACCGTCTGTTTCGGTTATAAGGGAGGTATCGGAACCGCTTCAAGGGTAGTCCCGAAAAAATTCGGTGGGTATACCGTCGGGGTTTTGGTACAGACCAATTTTGGCGGTGTACTTGAAATCAATGGAGTGCCTATCGCCAAAGCATTGAACAATATTCCTAAGTCCTTTCGATACGATGTTAATGGGTCGTGTATGATCGTTATTATGACCGATGCACCATTGGATGCAAGAAACTTGGAACGCCTGGCCAAAAGGGCCATGCTTGGCTTGGCCAAGACCGGAGGCATTGCCTCTAATGGTAGTGGGGATTATGTAATCGCAGTTTCCACCGCCGAACAAAATAGGATTCCCTATTCAGTCAATTCATTGTTGACAAAAAATGAAACTTTGCGAAATGATGTGATTTCCCCTTTGTTTTTGGCCACTATTGAAGCCACTGAAGAAGCTATTATTAATTCATTATTCGCAGCAAAAACGACCCTAGGTCGGGATGATCATCCTATTGAAGCGCTTCCTGTGGAACAGGTTTTGAAAATCATTGAAGCATATCAAGGTCATAAAAAATAAGGGTTAATAAGAAGGGAGTTTTGCCATTTTGTTCCAATCGATTGTTCGGGGCAAAGGTAGTGCCTCTTTACGCTAACGAAATATTGAACTAAAACTGTATTCAAGTGATTTTCTTGAACGGATACCATTTAAAGAAAGTGATACTTCGCCATAGCCATTCCAAAGGGCCATACTGAAACTTGCTCAACCACCATT
>JBATIW010000261.1:0-8068 GCA_049668005.1 Maribacter sp. | reverse complement strand
CTACTCAACAAAGAGTACAGAATACCTACATACCAGTTATGGACGGCCTTATTCATGGCATTTGGATGTTTGTACTTTCTAATAAGTTGGATACCAAAACTTGCAGAGGCTACAGGTCTTTCAATGTCATTGGCAATCTATGCCGGTACGGTTTTCAATGTGGGGGCCTTTTTTGGGATCATTATCCAGGGCTATTTTTCCTCACGAACAGGATTAAAGAAGACAGTGGCTGTTTTTTTGGTGGTAACAGGCATTTTGATGGCCACTTTTAAATTGTTTAGCGGTTCCAGTTCCTTGCTCTTTGTAATTGGTTTACTCGGTTTTACACTGCAAGGTGGTTTTGTAGGATTGTATGCGGTTGCTGCAAGGATGTATCCCACGGAATTCAGGACCACCGGGCTGGGCTGGGCTATTGGTATTGGCAGATTCGGTGCTGTGATTGGGCCGGCTCTGGGTGGTATCCTTATAGGCATGGGGCTTTCGATGGCAGAGAATTTTTTGATTTTTTCCATACCGGCCATAATTGCGGGAGTGATAACTTTTTACTTAGCTTCAACAAAACTATCCTGAAGCAAAATTCAAAAGGTCTTTACTAAGCATTCCATTCTTATACCTGCCAATATTAGTATCCTGCCTTTTTATATAATGCATCAAACCCTTAGTATCGTATTTGGTTTTTACATCGTTGGCCTGGAAGTGAATCTGTATTTGAAATTCCTGATTATCACGATTACTGCCATTCCAGCAGCAAAATTATTATATCCAGTGACATTATAAAACAAGAAATTTGAACTCTAAGGAATGATTATTTCCTCCAATTTCTTGGAAACTTTCCTTTTTTTCAGGATTCAAACATCGATTCAATTGATAAATTATTAAGCTTAATGGTAGCTGAAAATTGGAATGTAAAAAGCTTTAAAAGTAGTTTTTAGGTGTCTGCTACATTTCATTTTATTGTTTCTGGTGGAATTAAAGTATTTAAATCGAACCCTGATTCAGGTAGGGAACATACCGTTTTTGTTTTGTCCGAGGGAGACGTTTTTGACGTGTTGTCTTTGCTCAACACAAAACCACATAATGTTTATTGGGAAGCTCTGGATACCTCGGAGATCTTAAAAATATATATGAATCAAATGCGCGATTGGATCAATGAATATCCTGTCGTACACAAGGCGATATTGTATTATTTGGGCAATCGAATGCGATAACTCATGGATGTGGCCACAGATGTAACCCTTCATAGTACATTGGCTAGGCTATCTTCCTTACTGCTTAAAAACATAAACGGCGAAACCCGAAAACTCGAATTAATCAACAACCTACCCAATGAAGAGATTGCGAGACTTATTGCTACTACAAGAGCAGTTGTAAGCAGGCACATTCAAGAACTGAAGCGCAGTGGTGCTATTTCTGTGAGCCTTAAGCAAATTAATGTCAAGAACCTGGAACTTTTGCTATCTATTTCAGAGGAAAATTATACCCTTTAAACCATTAGTTCAGGTCTTGTGGCCACAATTATTAAATAGTCTATATTTTTTATCCACCTGATTTAAGGTGAGTGCTACCTAAGTAGCTGTTTGTGTTTACATAAAGCGATAACTTTAGAGTGTTCACTTTGTATAAACTATCACGAAAAAACACTCCTTTAATGTAATCCTGTTTTTGAGTTGCTTTTATTCTTTTATCGATAGTCAAATAATTTTTTTGATAATTCTGTCGATAGGTGTCCTAAGTATTTAAAAAAATGTGCTGAAAAAGAAAATAACAAGATGATCCTGACCAAAAAACTCCAATACATTTTTACTTCCTCTTTTTTGAAAGTGGCTAGGACTAAAAGGAATATGCCAAATATCGCTGTGACCATTGCATTCAAGTCAAAATACCCGAAGGCTGCATTTGTTCGGTGGAATCAGATAGATGTTTTTAAATGGCAAGTGAATTTCAGTCTAAAAGGCAATGATTTTTCGGCCCTGTTCAATAGCGACGGCAGTTGGTTGGAAACAGTTACCTTATTGTCGTTTGATCATACCCCTAAACAAGTGCAGCAAAGTTTTAAAGTAAAATACGGTTCTGAAGGTCTTCAGCAAATTCAACATGTAAAAACACCCAACAGAGATATTTTCGAGATACAATGGAGCAATGGTGTTTTTGTATGGAAACTTCTGTATGACATTTCAGGAAAAATCGTGGGGAAGTTAATTGTGTAATCAAATTGGAAGGAGTGTTGGTAGTGTTTCACTTTTAAAAATTTAGTCTTAAATTCGGAAAATGAAACTAGTAATCTTATCAACAAATCAAAACCTTTATTCAACCCGGAGGCTAATTGAAGCAGGAAAAAAGAAAGGGCACGAAATGCACGTTATAGACCATTCTAAATGTGATTTGGTCATTGAAAAAAGGAAACCTGGGCTTATTTATAAAGGAAAAGAAATTGAAGGAGTTGATGGAGTAATTCCCCGTATTGGTGCATCTATTACCTTTTACGGCACGGCTGTGGTACGTCAGTTTGAAATGATGAAGGTTTTCACTGCTGTAGAATCACAAGCGCTGGTGCGTTCCCGGGATAAATTAAGAAGTCTTCAAATTTTATCTAGGGCTGGGCTGGGTTTGCCCAAGACGGTTTTTAGCAACTATTCAAAAAACGTGGGTGCAATTATCGACAAAGCGGGTGGAGCACCCGTAGTAATCAAATTGTTAGAAGGCACACAAGGTCTGGGTGTGGTCCTTGCAGACAATCGAAATTCGGCAGAGTCCATTCTAGAGGCCTTCAACGGATTACAGGCACGCGTTATCGTACAGGAATTTATCAAGGAAGCCAAGGGTGCGGATCTCAGGGCTTTTGTGGTAGATGGTGTAGTTGTGGGAGCCATGAAGCGTCAGGGCAAGGAGGGTGAGTTCCGTTCCAATCTCCATCGCGGGGGTACCGCAAACATTATCGAACTTAGTGATGAGGAAGAAAATGCCGCCATAAAGGCAACCAGGGCCATGGGATTGGGAGTTGCGGGGGTAGATCTATTGCAATCGGCAAGGGGGCCATTAATTTTAGAGGTAAATTCTTCACCTGGTCTAGAAGGAATAGAGTCAGCTACAGGAAAGGATATTGCGGGTCAAATCATTAAGTACGTTGAACGAAATGCAGAGTAAAAAAGTTGAAGTACTTGGGCATGCTATTTCGAATGGAAAAGGAGTACAGCTTAATCTGGACATCGCTAAATTACATACCAGAACCAAGATTCAGGTACCGATTATTGTGGAACGCGGCAAAAAAGAAGGCCCCACATTGTTAATGACTGCGGGTATTCATGGCAATGAAATAAACGGTATCGAAATTGTACGCCAATTGATATCCAAAAAATTTAATAAACCGGAATGTGGCATGGTTATCTGTATACCTGTAGTCAATGTATTCGGGTTTTTAAATCAAAAACGACAATTTCCGGACGGCCGGGATTTAAACAGGGTATTTCCAGGTAGTGCAAGGGGTTCTTTGGCGAGCAGGTTTGCTTATCATATTGTAAAAGAAATAGTTCCTCTTGTTGATTACTGCATTGATTTTCATACAGGTGGTGACAGCCGTTTTAACACCCCACAGGTACGGGTAGGCGCTAACGATATTGAAAGTATTGAACTGGCAAAAGCCTTTGGAGCTCCTTTTATTATAAAATCTAAACGACGTGAAAAATCCTTCAGAGAGACCATGCACAAGCTTGGGAAAAAAGTGTTGGTTTTTGAAGGAGCAAAAGCCTTGCATATTGACAATTATGTCACCAAAACAGGAGTTGGGGGTGCACTTCGGGTAATGCAGCATTTAGGGATGCGTAATTTTACCAAAGATTTGCTACAATTGGATAATAAGGTCACGACCCCTGTTATAATTAATTCATCTATATGGATACGGGCGAAATATTCAGGATTGTTTCATCCAATGATACAATTGGGTCAATTTGTAAACAAAGGAGATTGTTTGGGGAGTATTTCAGATCCCTTTGGTTCTTTTGAACGGAAGATAAAATCCTTGTACGCCGGGTATGTAATTTGCATAAATGAGTCACCTATTGTGAATCAGGGCGATGGGATTCTTCATATATCAAAAGATTGAGAGTTTTAAATTTTATAGGCCTATAGAACATATCGTTATAAGATAACAGGTAGAAATTTCAAAACATAAACTGAATTAACAATACTAAACCTGAACTGAACGATACTATTTATCGAATACATATGTTTCCGCGAAAGAGCAGTATACAGAAATAATCGTGAACCAACATTAAAAATATAATGAGACAGCTAAATGACTTTTTAAACTACACTTTCAATCTTGGCAAAGATTTACAGATTACAGTGAAGGCAATTATTTTACTTATTTTTATTTTAGTCGTGACCTCATTGATTCTCTCCATTCTTAAGAGAATTGTTACGAGACAAATGCCTGAAGAGAATAAGGGAAAGTTTGACACCGTTTTTTCATTCTTCAAATATTTCATATTTCTTGTTGTATTCTTTTTTTCATTAGATAATATTGGAGTAAACATAACGGCAATTTTCGCTGCTTCGGCAGCTTTATTAATAGGGGTAGGTTTAGCATTGCAAACACTTTTTCAGGATATTATTTGTGGTATTTTTGTGCTACTGGACAAAACAGTACATGTAGACGATGTCATAGAGTTGGATGGCAAAATTGTCAAGGTTACCGACATTAGCTTAAGAACGACCAAAGGGATCAATCTGGAAAACAAAGTTTTGATTATCCCAAACCACACCTACCTCTCTAACACGCTTTATAACTGGACCCAGAATGGTAATATAACCCGTGAAAATATTATGGTAGGGGTAGCCTATGGCTCTGATGTATTGCTTGTTAAAGAATTATTATTAAGGGCTGCAGACAGCACAAAGAAAGTATTGAAAACTCCTGAGCCTACTGTTTTTTTTACTGAATTTGGCGATAGTTCGTTAAACTTTAAGCTGGTATTTACTATTGAGGATAGTTTTCAAGCGGTTCATCCAAAAAGTGAACTGCATTTTGAAATAGATCGTCTTTTTAGAGAAAATAAGGTAACCATTCCTTTCCCTCAGAGAGATGTCCACCTCTTTAATCACTAGTAGATACCTATGGGAATTTCAGAATTCGAATTGCAGCCTGACAAGTTTTATTTATGCAAAGAATTAGGTCTGTCCCATAATTAACTTTCTAAGATTATTTTTATGAGTAAAAAAATGAAATTTAATACAAAGAATATTTTCAAATCAAAAACTATGTCAAGAATTGTAAAAAAGCGTAAGGAAGATATAGGTCTTTCTCCCGACGACATATCGTTTAGGGGAGAACAAAAGATGGATAAGATCTTGCTTCGCCTGATTGATTTCGATGTTGAAAATCTGGAAGAAAAAGTAGTCGAGAAAATCGATACGTTACTTGAATATCAAAAAAAACCTACGGTCACCTGGTTCAATGTCGATGGTCTGCATGACACAAAAATCATCGAAGAGATTGGTGAAGGTTTCAATTTTGACAAACTTGTTCTTGCAGAAGTCATGGATACCCAGGCAAGACCAAAAGTGCATGATTTTGGGGATTGTATTCTGCTTTCAATTAAAATGCTCCAACAAAATGAGGAAAATAGTCTTATTTCTGTCGAAAATTTGAGTGTTGTATTAAACGATTCAGTATTAATGTCCTTTCAGGAAAAAAGGGGGGATGTTTTTGAACCTGTACGCGAACGAATCAGAAATCAAAAAAAACGAATTAGAACAGGGGGAACAGATTACCTGACCTTCGCATTATTGGACATTGTTGTCGATAATTATATATACATAGTAGGTGTTCTGGGTGAAAAAATAGAGACCTTGGAAGAAACCTTATTGCAGGAACCGAGAAAAAGTGTAATTGATGAAATTTATACCTATAAGAGGGAAATGAATTTCTTGAGAAAAAATATAACCCCTGCGAAGGAAATGATTTTGGCATTGTCTAAATTAGAATCTGAATTGATCAGGGAAAGCTCCCATATCCATTTTAAGGAATTGCTGGACAACATCAATCAAGCGATCGATTCATCAGAAACGTATCGCGAAATTCTTTCTGATCAGTTGAATATTTATCATACAACCATTAGTAGTAAATTAAACGATGTTATGAAATTCTTGACAATTTTTTCGGTCATATTTATTCCCTTGACCTTTATAGCAGGTATATACGGTACTAATTTTGATGTACTACCCGAACTAAAATATGAATACAGTTATTTTATAATGTTGGGCGTTATGATAATACTTGCTTTTGGTATGCTTTTGTATTTTAGAAAACGAAAATGGTTATAGCAGTTACTTCGAATACGCAAAAGACATTATCTGGCAATTAAAGATGGAATATACAAGCGGCTAAGAAGCACATTTTGAATTCATTTCATCAAACTACTGGCTTCGTGACTTCAATTATATGGAAGGTTTTGAGGCGGAGACGCATGCCGATGAAATATCCCATCTAGCAGATTGATCTCCCAAGCTAAACGTATTAAGGGTAATGCTATTTAATAAATTTTGAGGTCAGCGTATTTACAAAAAGAATATTGCCAATTTTATCATATCCTTCAAAGTGTTCAATTGCCTTTTCAGTTTTCATAGTGCTACTATGAAACCCTATAAGGGTAAGATCTGCGTCAATTGAATACTCATTTATCAGGGTTTTTCTATTAATGCCTGTTTCAATTGGCAGCACACTAATGTTATTGGCCGAAATAGGCAATCGCCCGCTTGATGTAAGTTCTGTTAAATACTGAAGTTCCTGTTTTAAATCTTTTTCAGGAAATGTTGCAAAAATTTTGATTTCACCTTTTTTCCAGTCGGGATGTCCAAGAATAATATAGGAAAGCAAAATCATTAGGTTGGCATTCTCATAATCTTCCTTGCGAATCCATATATGGATATTTTTCTTATAACCAAAGCCTCTGTCCGAACTGGCCAGAATACACAGGTCATACGCTGCAACTTTTAGCAAACTGTAGTTTTCAATTATCTCGTTCAGCCATTCCTGTTCTCCCTTTTTAAACTCAAAGAGCATTGTGTTATTTGGCTGCCCTGAAATCCCCGGTTGCTGTATGGCTTGTGCAATAGCCCCTGTATTGGAAGGGGAAATAATCGTTTCTAAAAAAACATTGGATTTGCTGGAAGAAGCTATTTTAATAAGCTTCCGCAACTTGTTTTCTGCATCGGCCTTTAATTCATTGGATAAATACCCCTGCACAAAATGAATATAGGTGCCAAAACCATAACGATAGGATATCCACTTCATGATTTCCAAAGCGCTGTATCTATCGAAACTTTCTTTTGATAAACATATGACCGCCGGACGCCAGTAATCTTCCGCAGTTTCCTTCTCCGATTTTTGAAGAAATACCTGCATGGTTCTACTAAACTGGTACATAACACCCTGGAAAATCTTTGCCATACCTTTTTGGGTATTACTTCTAAATGTAATATAGAAGTAAAGCAAAACCATTACCAATATGGCGGCAATTGCATAAACTGTATTTATTTTGAACATCAAATAAATACACATTATAGCACCGAAAAGCGATAAATACCATTTTGATTTAAACGACGGTCTGTAAGAAGGATCTGCCGCAAAGTGTTGCATAAAGGAGATTAGGCACAATGACCCGTAGGTTACCATAAAAAACATAGAGATTATTTCTGCCACTGCATTCACATCGCCCATTAGTACGAATATCAATGCAATAACACTGGTAAGAATCGTAGCATTTCTGGGTTCGTAGTTGTTTTTGCTCCCCCTGGCCAGCCAAAAATTGACAAGTCTGCTCGGAAATACGTTATCACCTCCGATAGCCTGCAAAGTCCTCGGAGCTACCATAAAGGATCCAAGGGCAGATGAAATGGTCGCTGCGGCCAATCCAATCGGAATTATTGGTCCCCAAATAGCGATTTGACTCATTATCAGCTGGTCATTGACCAAATCTGCAGGACTAGCCGAAGAAACTAATTTGTAAGCAATAAATATGTAGATTATCATTCCCACAATGGTAGCAGAAAGCGTCCCTATAGGAATAGA
>JBATIW010000260.1:0-1552 GCA_049668005.1 Maribacter sp. | reverse complement strand
GTTATATGGACGGTTTAACTAAAAGGTTTACTCCCTCATATAAAAGTGGATTTGAATGCACGATTTACTATTGGATATTAAGACAATTATTCTTGAAAAAAAATAAGAATGAACCACTAATGACTGGATATATTCAAGCGAGTTGGGAACAAGGATAATATAGAGGATTGTTTAAAGGAGATGCTATGTTTGCGATTTTGGCTTTAATGCTTCTATTATTGACAACACTATTATTCTGAAAATAAAGAACAGTGGCTAACAAAGAACTGAGCTAAAAAACAAGTCTTTTTTTAAGCTAATTTTGAAACATAATTCTCATCATAGGGTAATCCAGACTTTGAAATACCATAGGCTTGTTTAATTAACTTATTACAAACCGCTATAAGAGCTAGTTTTTTGCTTTTCCCCTTTGCAACAATTCTATCATATAGAGCTTTACATTGTGGATTATGGACACTGGCTGTAAAACTGCACAAAAACAAGTGATTCCTTACTATTGGATTACCTGTTTTGCTTATTCGTGTCTTTCCTCTCACACTACTGCCAGAACTCCTCTCGTTGGGAGCTAATCCCAGATAAGAAGATATTTGTCCACAATTTTCAAAATCTTTAAAACTATTAGTGGTAATAATTAATAGTATGGCTGTCTTATTGCCTATCCCTGGAATGGTATTTAATCGCATGTAAAGATCCTTCTCATTGGTTTTAATTAACAACTCCATTTCATTTTCCAATATGATAATCTCTTTTTTGAGATGCTTAAGTTGGCGTTTCAGCGAGCTGATCATTTTACTTCTTCTTTGTCCTCTGCTTTCTAAGGCATGCAATTTATTTTTTAAGGCGGTACTGTGCTTGAGGTAGAGTTGTGTGATAGTCTGTAGCTCTTTACACTGATTTATATAGGTCGGACTTGGTTTCCATTGGTCCAAGGGCTGTTCCCGGGCATAGCGACATATCATCTTTGCATCACTTTTATCTGTCTTTACACGGTTGAGCTTCATCTGGATGAACCTCTTAATGACTAGAGGATTCACAACAGAGACCTTCAATTGCCGGCCATAGAGAAACATGGCTAACTGCTGATGGTAGCAACCCGTAGCCTCCATTACGCAGTAACGATCAATTGTTAATGACTTCAAGAAAGATTTAAATCCCTTGAGATCATTCGTGAACTGGGAATGTCCTCTTAGGGAATCGAAGGTGTCAAATGTATCTTTTGATATGTCGATTCCAACAAAAATTGTACTTTTATTCATAACTATTTAAGTTTGGAAAGAACAAACACTACCGCAGATACAACATCCTAAAAACAGGCTCAAAAGGCCTAAAGAACTGATCGTATTCTAAGTAGTAAAAGAGCAGGGATTTTCATTGTTGACGGAATCATAAGTTCCTACGGCTATAATAACCTTACTCTGCTCTTTTGTTCTTTCTATTAATACATCATTAAGTTAATAGAAATCAAACTTAGGACTGATCGTATTCTAAGTAGTAAAAGAGCAGGGATTTTCATTGTTGACGGAATCATAAGTTCCTACGGCTATAATAACCT
>JBATIW010000259.1:0-3394 GCA_049668005.1 Maribacter sp. | reverse complement strand
ATTAAATATCGTATAATTAACGGAAATTTAATGTCAATTTTTGATACTATTAAAACCGGTTTAGAAGCTATATAATAGAAATACCTATTGATGGTTTCGTAAAACCAAGGTTTTATGAGATTGGTTTCCCTATTTCTTCCCCTCAGTGTTTTCTTGATTCTTAAACGAATCTTTATAAAGTAGCCTTTGTGCGATTGAAAATATAGAATTACTTTAGGCATAAGGATTAAAACGATGCGTACGAGACTCTTATTTTTTTTAGTTTTTTCTTTCTCATTGACTTGCTTTGCCCAAAAGCTCGAAGTCTCCGAAAATGGTCGATTTCTAATTACGGAAAATAACGAACCTTTCTTCTGGATGGCCGACACCGCCTGGGAACTTTTCCACAGGTGTTCTCGCGAAGAAGTGGATATGTACCTCGACAAAAGAAAATCGCAGGGCTTCAATGTCATTCAGGCCGTAGCCTTGGCCGAACTCGACGGACTTAATGAACCGAATCGCTACGGGGAAACTCCCCTCATCGATAATGACCCTTCAAAACCAAATCCCGATTATTTCGAACATGTGGATTATGTCATAGACAAGGCGGAAAGTATGGGGATGTACATCGCCCTCTTGCCCACATGGGGCGATAAAGTCTTCAAGAACAGTTGGGGAACCGGTCCGGAAGTGTTCACAACACAAAATTCAAGGGTTTTCGGAGAATGGATTGGCAACCGTTACAAGGATAAAAAGAACATCATTTGGGTAATAGGCGGCGATAGAAACCCCAGGGCCGGAACCGATGATATTGCCATTTGGAACGAGATGGCGGAGGGCATTGCCGAAGGAGCCGGTGGATATGAAAGTACTTTGATGACCTTTCATCCGCAACCTGACAAAGCGGGCGGATCATCCCAGTGGTTTCATGATGAGCCTTGGCTCGATTTCAATATGCACCAGACGGGGCATTGTGCCAATCAGCCCACCTACCAACTCATACAAGACGATTATGAACTCACGAACGTTAAGCCTGTGTTGGATGGCGAACCTTTATACGAAGACCACCCGAATTGTTTTAACGCCAAAGAATTGGGTTACAGCGTTGCCGATGATATTAGAAGAATCATGTATTGGAATGTCTTTGCGGGAGGCTTTGGGCAAACATACGGGTGTCATGATGTTTGGCAAATGTATACCTTGGACAAGGAGGGAATCAACGGACCTCTGCGACCTTGGCAGCAAGCCTTGGACCTTCCCATGGCCAATCAGGTAAAACACCTTAAAAACCTATTTTTATCTCGCCCATTTCTCAATCGTATTCCTGACCTAACAATGGTAGTGGATAAACAGGAAGATGATGAGCATTTTGTAATCGCAACAAGGGATACGGACGGATTTTATGCCATGATTTATTTTCCAACGGGTCAAGAACGGAGATTGTCCCTATCCAATTTAAAGACTGAAACCCTTACGGTTTGGTGGTACGATCCACGCACCGGAAATTCGTTTGAAGGGAACCCGATACAAACGGGCAAGGAGGTTTCCATTCAACCTCCCACCTCAGGAAAAGGGAATGACTGGGTCTTGGTTTTAGATTCAGTAGAAAGTCGAAGGCTTCCTCCCGGAAAAATAAAAACCTGAGGGCAAAAAATCTCATGACATTCTGTGATATTCCACTTAAATCAACTGAATAATTTTACCGTATTTTAGGCTATCCCTTTGCGTATCATTACATTGTAGTCACAACCAAGAAATAAAAAAATGAAAACAATAATCATCATGCTGTTCATATGCTCTAGCGCTATTTTGTCGGGGCAAAATGATGAATGGAATATTGAGGTCAAAGACAATTCCGATTATACGGGGATTGCCATCTCAAATGGAAGGATAGGAATGCTGTCCTCGGCAAAACCCTTGGAAATACAGCATATCGTCCTGAACAACGTTTACGATGTGGACCCAAATCTTAAGGTAAGCCAGATTCTACATGGAATGAACTTCGGAAATCTGGACATGTACATTGACGGCGAGAAAATAACGGAAAATAATATCAGCAACTGGAAGCAGACCATGAACATGAAGGAGGCCTCCCTTACTACCTCATTCGATTTTAAGGATAAGGCCAGTATTTCATGCACGGTCTACGCGTTGCGCAATGTGCAATATGCCGGCTATATCGATGTTAATGTGGAAACCAAGAAAGGCTTGGATTTAAAGGTCGCAGGGAAAATCGTTACACCCAAGGAATACCAAAAACCGACGAACACCTATCAAGTCCTTAAAGATGTGGAGACTACGATGCCCATTTTGCAATCAAAAGCGATGAGCCCTTTCGGCAAACATCTGGTAAGTACATCAGGAACGTTTGTTTGGCATGCCATCAATTCATCCAGAGAACACCAAAGGCCGGCATTGACGCACACGATAATCAACGACTACGAAAACACACTTTCCTTCGATAAAAAGACAGCTAAGAACGAGGTATTTGAATTTGCATGGACGGGGGCACAATGCACAAGCAAGGATTTTTCGGACCCAAAATCGGAATCGGAGCGCATGATCATTTTCAATTTGCTCAATAGCAGGGAAGTACTTCTCGCGCAGCATAAAAAATTATGGGTGGAACTATGGGAAGGCGATATCGAAATCGAAGGCGATCTCACTTCTCAGCAGGACGTACGATTGGCGCTGTACCATTTGTATGCCTTTGGCCGCGGGGATTCCGATTTGAGTATTGCCCCAATGGGACTTTCGCTGCAAACCCCTTATAACGGACATATTTTTTGGGATACCGAACTCTGGATGTTTCCCCCGCTATTACTGTTCAATCAAGATATTGCCCGTTCGTTGGTCAACTATCGCTCGGATAGACTGGAACAGGCGCAACAACGCGCCGTAAATTATGGCTATGACGGTGCCATGTTCCCTTGGGAAAGCGACGATACCGGGGAAGAAGCCACACCTCCCTTTGCGTTAACCGGTCCTTTTGAACATCATATTACCGCTGATATTGCGATAGCCTTCTGGAACTACTATCGCGTAACCAAGGATAAAAAGTGGTTGAAAGAAAAGGGATACGCTGTCATGAAGGAAATCGCGGACTTCTGGGTCAGTCGTGCTACGGAAAATACAGATGGGAGCTACTCCATTAACAATGTGGTCGGTGAGAATGAGTTTGCCCCCAACGTAAACGATAACGCCTTTACGAACGGGGCCGCGATAACCGCGCTCAACTATGCGGTCAAAGCCTCCGAAGCATTAGGGCTAGAACCCAATGCGAAGTGGCAGGAAGTAGCCGATAAAATCAAGATACTTCAATTTGAGGATGGCGTTACCAAAGAACATAGTTTCTATGATGGCGAGATTATAAAGCAAGCAGACGTAAATCTCTTATCCTATCCGCTTGCTATTG
>JBATIW010000258.1:0-2750 GCA_049668005.1 Maribacter sp. | reverse complement strand
GTTGGAATAATCGATGTAGGGATTTATATCAGTTTAACTGCACTTTATATCTTTCAAAGGAAACTTTGATAAACATGTAAAACCTTGAAATATAGCTGTTTATCGATGAAAAAACATTCAGTTTAGCCCATAATTTTCTTTAGGGCAATACTAAACAGTTCCATATCGCTCATTTTTCCTGTACTTATTCGAGCCCAATTATAAAAAGGAGGGAAGGGTCTGCCAATTAGAATGTTTTCATTCTGCATGGCACTTATCATTTCGTTTATTGGTCTACCTGTTTTGAAGAAAATAAAATTGGTGTGCGATTTTATATACTCAAGTCCTAAATCGTCCAAAGTGCTATAAATATGATTTTTAGCTTCGATATTGTTAATAATGCTGAATTTGTAGAAATCATCATCCATTAAAGCCTCTTTTGCAGCTTCAATAGCCAAAGTATTGGTATTGGCCATTACACTCGCTTTTAATCGATTGGCGATATCGGCTCTAGCGACCAAATATCCAACACGTAAACCTGCAAGTCCAAATACCTTGGAGAACGTCTTGGAAACGATGATATTTCGACCCTCTTTGACCAGTTCAACCATAGACGGGTAGTCAGGTTCAGTAATAAAGTCGTAGTATGCCTCATCACTGAATATCACAGCTTTATTATCATGGGTTTTGCAAAAATCGATCAATTTATTTTTATCCAATAATGTTCCTGTTGGGTTATTGGGATTACAAATAAAGATCAATTTGGTTTTGTCGTTCACTTTGCTGGCCATTGCTCCTAAGTCATGCTCCATTGCAGCATTTACGGGCACCCTATGAACCTTTGTTCCAAATGTCTCGGCATATCTGAGCATAGCTTGAAAAGTGGGGTCAGCTGCAATAATTTCCCCATCCCCAAAACCGCCGAATGTCAAACCAGCTGCTTTCAATCCTTCCGTAGAACCTCCGGTAATTACAATATGGTTTTTGGGAACTCCCTCTTTTTCGGCAATCTTCTCGGTAAGGGATGATAATGTTCTAAAAGGATAACGACATCCAACGTCAAAGTTATTGGAAATCACTTCCCTAACGCGTTTTGATGGTCCGTATGGGTTTTCGTTAGCATTTAGCCTTGCCAACACGTCATTGTAAGCAGGGTTTTGGGGCAATTGGAAAGAAAGGGCTTCAAACCCTCCCAGCAGAGCAAAACTGCCAGATAATCCCACAATCCTTAGCCAATTTCTTCGATCTATAGTTCTCATAAGTTCTTCTTAGAGAAAAAAGATACAAAAATTGATTAAAGGAGGAGGGTATAAAAATAAAATTACAATTGAAATTCTTCGTTGTTTCGATCTTCACTGGCAATTTTATCTGCTTTAAAGACGTCTTTCAATATATACGCTGCAAGAATTACAATTCCTAATGTTAGTAGATGCAAGGCAAATTCCCAGTTCAATATCTTCAGGATACTTCCTATAATAATTGCTAAAGTACCAGCGACCATAACAAAATTCCAAATTAATTGATTTGTACTGTTTTTCACTTTGCGGTCCTCATCAAGAAAATATGCCGTTCCTTCGAGAATAAACCATAAAACGAAAGATATTGCGATGATTACCTGGAACAGTATGGTGTAGGGAAAATCCATGATTCTGAAAATTCCGTTGGTTGTCCAGAAAAAAACAAGAACCATCTTTACATAGTCGACGAAGTATCTCGATGTTTTTTTAAAGAATCGAAAGATATAGAGTATACCAATAACTGTGAACGATACGAACATTACCTCTTTGGCCAATGGCCATTCAAGGACCTTCATCAGCATGCCCATTAATAAAACGACTATTGAAAGCCTTAATGGCATAGTCAAGATCTTTTTATATGTGCTCATAATATCTTGTTTATGACAGGTGTAAAGTGCCTTAACGCTTAAATCACCTTAATATTGGCTTTTAACCCCTCCATTATCCCTAAAATGTTATTTACAGTTTCCTTTAAATAATGTTTGATCAATACATGTGGAATACGAATAGTCGTGAATCCATTTTTAAACGAGTGCATCGTCCGCTCTAAATCATTGATCGCCTGTTCATGGGTTAGCATCTGATATTCTGCATCAATCTCAATATTCAATTTAACGCGCGAGATGGCAATATCAACGGATTTTTTACCGTCCCACCATTCCAACATTGATCGTATACCTGCTTCCTTTAAACCATAGTACAACTGTATGGCTTCTACAGGTGTATTATTCGACTCGATTAACTTCACCATTCGGGTTTGGTGCTGTTCACAAAGTTCAACACCTAAGCGTTCCATTGAATTTCTGTGTCTTAAGTAATCAAGCGTTTTGCTACATTCTAAACATGTCATTTAAATAGGTTTGGTTTTGATTTGGGATAATTATAACCCTGAACATTTTGGATTATTATATATTATCGATGTATGACACCCCACTTTTAGACGAACTGCAAATTTTTAGATGAACTGCATTTATAAATGTTAAATCTGTGGTGAAAATCATATTTTAAAAAGTACATACTTCGACATTAAATTTAGCAGCCATGAATATTCCATTATATTTAACCTCAATTATAGGATAAGGATTAATAGTCATGGATATTAAGAAATCAAATGTGTTCGCAGTACTGTTATTTACATTGTTCTTCAGTGGATGTAAGAACGATTCCCAACCTCAAAACGCTATTCAAAAGGTAACAAACAAGCCCGTACTGAATTTAATAGAAGCTAATAGGTTGGCTCGTTTACCCTTGGGA
>JBATIW010000257.1:0-1647 GCA_049668005.1 Maribacter sp. | reverse complement strand
ATATCACCAAGTGTATCTAGCCGAGACCTCTCTGTCCCTTCTATTTTAGCTATTATTAATAAATAGGAAACTACTATATTTATAAATAATATATAACTGGCTGTAAACATACGAGCCGAGACCGTTATAGCCAATTGGAATATCCAATTCATGTTCCGCTAGTTCCATGTAACATAAATCCTTTATGATCGTCGTAAAAGAATAACGTCAGATCATGAAAAAATATCTAACTGCCTTAAGTCTGATTGTTTGTGTATTGCTAGGGGTTATTGGATTCATCCTAACCAGGAAAATGCCATTTGGGGCGGTGTTTAATATATCTCTCCTTATTATTGCCATAGGGTTCTTGAGTTTATTGGGCTATATCGCCAACACATGGCGCAAAAAGTCCCTGTTTAAAAAAATTCTGGCGAGTCTTATTGGTCTTATAGCTATTTTTTTAGCTGTAGGAATGATTGCTGGCGGGATTGATATTCGGTTGCTTATACCATCAATTTCTTCTCAAACCCTGACCAAAGAGCAGTGGGTAGAGGATCTTGAATTTCTGGATAAATCATTACAAAAGCATCCTGCTTATAATGATTCTTTAAGTGGTATTGTATCCCAATACAGACTCGAATTAAAAAAAATGGATAAGATCAATGATCATCAAGCGATCCATATAGCTATGAAAATGGTGAGCGTATTTAATGATGGACACTCGAATGTGCTTCCCTTTCAACTTTATCTTAAAACACGATATTTGCCTATTCAGACCTATGAATTTGAAGACGGCGTTTATATTACAGCTAGCAAGCACAATGAATTAGTCGGTGGAAAAATCGTTGCGATCAATGATCATAAGATCGAAAGTCTTTTAGAGAGTATAACACCCCTTATTGGAGCGGACAATTCTAGTTATTCAAGGTATCAATCGGCATTGTTTATCCCAAATTTAGACGTCCTGAAAATATTGGATAGTACAACCTCCACCGCAGAAGCAACTCTAAAAATAGTATTAAACGGCAAGGAGATAACAAAAACCTTAGCATCTGTTAACATGCAACGCTGGCTCTTTTGGTCCCTAGCCCCAAATGACGATTGGCGTCCTGTGGGTCATAATATTCGAAGTGAAAAGAATAAAGTAGAAAAAACGAACGACACCCTACTTTATTTGACCTTTAATCAGACGGGGCCAGAGGAACTTTTGACAGATATTGGCAACAATCTTAGCAATGAAGTCTATGGTAACAAGATCAAGCATTTGATAATTGATATGAGAAACAACACTGGTGGCGATAACACTTCTTATAATGGTCTGATAAAAGCACTGACCCAATCAAAAATAGACCTCACACTGTTTACGAGTAGAAAGACCTTTTCAGCAGGAATCAATTTTATTTCGGAATTAAAATTAAAACGAAAGTTTAGGATTATTGGCGAACCCACCGGTGCAGGCCATAACCACTATGGTGATGCCCAAACGATATTTTTACCACATTCTGGACTTATGCTCAGTATATCAACACGTGAATGGGCATTCATACCTGAACTACAAGAAAATACAATCGAACCTGACCAATGGATCAGGTATACATCTTCTGACTATTTTAGTCATGCAGACCCTTGGATAAAGGCATTTCAGTATTCTTCTAATCAAAGGAATTG